>NZ_JBIPJE010000029.1:0-67937 GCF_044005875.1 Pseudoalteromonas sp. XMcav1-K
CATCCATGTAGGCAACAATGAGAAAAGTGCGCTCAAAAGAACCGTTCGGCAGCGCTTGATTGGCTTTTCTACTGTGTTATCGGCTGGCTCACATAGAATAACTATGCCACGCAGCCTCTGCCTTGTAGAAAACCCAATCAAACTGCTGCAAAAACGAACTTGAAAGGTCAACAGACCCTAATAGCAGCGAACAAAAATCAAAAAAGGCGCCAATTGGCGCCTTTTTATTTTTCTACCGGTTTGTAACCTTCAATTTCAACATCTTTGTTTTCAAACAAAAAGCCAACCATTTGCTCCTCTAAAAACCCGCGATGTTCTGGGTCCATCATATTTAGATGTTTTTCATTAATTAGCATAGTTTGCTTGTGTTGCCACTGAGCCCATGCTTCTTTGCTAATGTTATTAAAGATGCGTTCACCCACATCACCTGGGTAAAGTTGAAAATCTAAACCATCTGCTTCTTTTTGTAGCTTTTGACAAAAAACGGTACGTGCCATAATCAATCTCACTGTAAACTTTGTTTTCAGTTTACCCTTTTCTGGTTAAAGTTTTAATTATTTTCTTTGTAGGCGTAGCAAGCCCCACTTCTTGTGGCTGCGTTAAGTTATACGCCAAAACCTCTTTTTCAGCGACATTTAATGGCAGCTTAGTAACGTTTATCACAACAGGTGTAATCATTAAATTAAAATGACTAAACACATGTTTAAACTCATCTAGATATGTTTTTTCACCTGCCAACCCATTGCTTAACAGCCAATTTTCTAATTCATTTTCGTTAGCAAATTCAAAAAAGCCAAACAGCCCACCCCAAATACCCGATGATGGACGCTTTTCCATTAGCACTTGATTATTTACTTTAACAATTGCCATCAAGCATGACTTTGTTGGATTGGTTTTTTTCGGTTTAGGATTTGGGAATTCTTTTACGCGTTCGGCATTATGTGCGCCACATTTATCAACTAATGGACAAGGATCGCAATCAAACTTGGTACGAGAGCAAAGGCTCGCTCCCAAGTCCATCATGGCTTGATTAAACTCTACTACATTTCCTTTTGGTGTCACTTGATCTGAAAGCTGCCACAATAAGGTTTCTACTTTCTTTTCACCATACCAACCTGACACCATAAAAAAGCGCGCCAATACACGCTTAACATTACCATCTAAAATCGGATGATGTTGGCCAAGAGATAGTGACAAAATAGCGCCCGCGGTAGAACGTCCAATGCCTGGCAATGCAATAACTTCATCAATGTCTTCTGGAAAGTGCCCGTTGTATTTCTCAACAATAATCTTTGCAGCTTTATGCAAGTTACGAGCACGTGCGTAATACCCTAAACCAGTCCAATGATGTAGCACTTGATCTTCGTCTGCTTGCGCTAAATCCTGCACTGTAGGAAAACTTGCCATAAAGCGTTCGAAATATGGAATAACCGTTATCACTTGGGTTTGTTGCAACATAATTTCCGACACCCATACTTTATATGGCGTTTTGCCGAGTTGCCATGGCAGCGTCTTTCGACCATATAAGTGATACCATTCAACCACTTGGTTAGAAAACCACTCTCTTTCTTTCTTTTCTATTTTCACGCACGACCCTAAATAGATTTCATCAAAATCGTCGCCAGTCTATAAAGGCAAACTGAAAATTCAAGGAATTGTTGCTATTTCTTATAAAAAAGCCGTTCGGTTACTTGAGCTAAAAGCAAGTTGCGGGGATAATACGCCACCAAATTTTCAACGTCGGTGAGATATGAGCGATACATCTAAAACTGCTTTAGAGCAAGCAGAACAAGAAGGTAAATACATTCGTAAAGTTCGCAGCTTTGTAAAACGCGAAGGTCGTTTAACCAAAGGGCAAGCAAAAGCACTTGAAGATAACTGGGCGACTATGGGATTAAACCACCAAGACGGCCTGCTTGATTTCACCAAAGTGTTTGGCAACGACAACCCAGTTGTACTTGAGATTGGCTTTGGTATGGGTAAGTCTTTAGTTGAAATGGCAAAGAATGCGCCAGATACAAACTTTATCGGTATTGAAGTTCACCGCCCAGGTGTAGGTGCATGTTTAATGGATGCAAGCGAAGCCGGCGTAACAAACCTACGTGTTTATGAGCACGATGCAGTTGAAGTACTTGCAGACTGTATTGCCGATGGTTCACTCGCTAAGTTACAGTTATTTTTCCCTGATCCATGGCATAAAAAGCGCCACCACAAGCGTCGTATTGTACAACCTGAATTCGTTGAAAACCTGCGTAGCAAACTTAAAATCGGTGGTGTTTTCCACATGGCAACTGACTGGGAAAACTACGCTGAGCACATGTTAGAAGTGATGACTGCGGCTGAAAAGTTCCAAAACCAATCAGAAACTAACGATTACGTACCGCGTCCGGACGACCGTCCATTGACTAAATTCGAACAGCGCGGCCACCGTTTAGGTCATGGTGTTTGGGACTTAATGTTCGAAAGAAAGGTATAACACTATGCTATCAGCTGCCAGCCAAGTATTAATTCGCAATCAAGAATACTTAGAAGCCGAATCTATTTTATTAGTAAACCATTTAAACGATGGCTTTGCTGAGCAGCTGTGCGACCTGTACCCGAACGCATCTGTCACCGGGTTTACCAGCATATTAACCAACAGAACCCAATTTCAAAACGATAATTTTGAACAAGTAATTGCAGCTAGCTTGCCTAAAAAGCTATTCGACTTGGTGGTTTTTTACTATCCGAAAGCAAAAGCTGAAGCGCAAATGTTGCTTGATAACATTCGTGCTATCAGTACAGAGTCAACACGCTTATTGGTAGTTGGTGAAAACAAAGGTGGCGTTAAGTCTGTTGTAAAACAACTCAAAGCAGATGCGCAATTTTCCCGTAAAGTTGACTCAGCTCGTCATTGCAGTTTGTTTCAGTTCACTGGTTTAACCGTTAATCCTGATTTCCAACTAGCCAGCTACGCGAAACAGTTTGAAATCAATGTTGCGGGAACACCGCTTAGCTTAGTAACTTTACCAGGCGTATTTAGCCACGGCGAACTTGATAAAGGGACTGAGTTGCTGCTTGAAACAGTTAAGCTAAACAATCCTAAAACGCTGCTGGACTTTGCAACCGGCTGTGGTGTTATCTCTACATTTTTAGCCAAGCACTATGATGAGTGTAAGATTGTTGCATCAGACGTAAGTGCGCTTGCATTGGCAGCTGCAGAGCTGACCTTTGCCAAAAATGGGGTAAGTGCCGAATTAAAGCTGGCAGATGGTATTTCATCAATAAATGCAAAATTTGACTATATTGTCTCTAATCCGCCATTTCATACTGGCCTTTCAACTAACTACGACATCACCCAACTGTTTATCGCGGATGCAAAAAAGCGCTTAAATAAACGCGGTGAATTGCTCATTGTTGCTAACAGCTTTTTACCCTATGCCGATGCATTGCGTGATGAGTTTGGTGACTTCAGCAAACTAAAAGACAACAAAAAATTCACGATTTATTCAGCAATTGCCTGATTATTAGCATAGATTAACTGCCTTTTCGGCACCGAAATCAAATACTTTTTTACGTTGCCAAGCGTTTTTGGCAACAAGCCTTTATTTGTCGCACATAAGGTAAGTTTGCGATTTTTCACAATATAAAACGCCTTTTGCTTAGCTAGCCTTGCAACGGCATACGCATCGTTTGTATTGCTTACATAAAAAGCAAAAGTTAATTCGCGATAGCACATATTTTCTGAGCCGCCCCAAAGAGTTTGAAACTGAATTCCTCGCTTTCTAAGTAGCGCAGCAACAAAGGCCGCCAGTTTGCGATTTTGCATGGCAGAGCAGGTTTTTCCGTGCGCATTCCAAACACTCAAAACGACTAAAACACGGTTAGTCCGCGAGTCGTGCGAAAACTGACTAAATCTTGCTGTTTGATATATTTGCCACAATGCCAAACTGTTATTTTCCATAACCTTATTGATTATCCACCAAATTAACGTCTAAACTTGCAATAGCGCCAATTTATATTCTTACGTATTTAATAAATTTGCTTAACGTGATGGCGCTCAGTAATATGAAATTAACCCTGAAAACTTAATGCCATATGCAAAATAATCATAAAACAATAACAATTAGAAAGGCGTTAAGCCGTGCGGTGATTGTCATCACCTCTTTAAGCATATTGCTTTCGGTTATCGTAAGTACAGTATTAGACGTCTCTAATCAGAAAAAAAACTTGATTGAAGAGCTAAATACGATTGCCGGCATTATCTCTTTTAATGCTTATGTGCCTGTAGTTTTTCTCGATCAAGACGAAATGCATAAGCAGTTAAAAGCCTATGAAAAGATTGATTACATTAAAAACATTCACATTTATCAAGTTGATGAGTTTAGTGGTGCAATCTCACTTTTTGCAACCTACAACACTGGTGAAAACCCTCCTATCGCCTCGAAAGTCAAAAAGCTCACTAACCGTGTAAGCTCAAATATCGATGGCGACAATATTGAAGTAATTTATCCAATTAGAACCGATGACAACGATAATGTAATTAGTGCTAACCCTAAAATTGACGGTTATGTGTATATACTGGGAACCGATGCACCGATTCAAGAAGCACTAAAAAATAGAATTTCAGTGGATGTAGTTGTCGGCGTTGTTATTTTACTTTCTGTATTGCTGATAACACTCACCTTTCAGCGTCGCTTTTCACGTCCGATTGAAGCGCTCAGTACAGTGGTTAAAGATGTCTCAAAAAACAAAAATTACGATGTCATTGTACCTACTGCCAAAATTACTGAGCTTGATATGTTGGCTAAGAGTATCAATACCTTATTTGCCAGAACGTTAGCGCAATTAGAACGTCAGAAAAAAGATGAGCAAGAAATAAGACAGTTAAACCAAAACCTTGAACAGAAAGTTAACCAGCGTACAGAGGCCTTAAAAGAGGCCAATCAAGAACTGCTCAGCACGCTTGAGCGAATGCACCAATACCAAACAAAAATTGTCGAAAACGAAAAAATGGCATCGCTTGGGCAAATGGTTGCGGGCGTTGCACACGAGGTAAATACCCCGCTTGGATTGGGTATTACTGGCTCTACTTTGCTAAAAGACAAGCTTGAAGAGCTTAGAGTTAATTTCGAAAATAAAACCCTCACCTCATCTCATATGAGTCGTTTTATCGAAGATGGTGTTGAAAACTTAGATTTGATTTACCGTAATTTAAATCGCGCTGCTGAACTGGTTTCAAGCTTTAAGCAACTTGCTGTTACCCATGAAACGCAAGAGGATAAGTTAATCCACCTTCATGATTTTATTAATCAGGTAATCACTACACTTAGCAGTGAATTAACTAAGTTCCCACATCAGGTGAGTATTGAAGGCGACACGCATCTAGAAGTTTGGACAAAGCCACCAATTATTCAACAAATTATTGAAAACCTTATAAGCAATAGTCTAATCCATGCATTTAACCCTGAGCAACAAGGCAATATCGTCATCACTGTATCGGCAAACGAACATTCTACGATAATTGACTACCAAGACGATGGTAATGGTGTGCCAATTAGTATTCGCAACCGTATTTTCGACCCTTTTGTTACAACACGCCGTGGCGAGGGAGGCAGTGGCCTTGGTTTGCATTTAGTTTATAACTTGGTAACCCAAGCCCTTGATGGCAGCATTAAACTCGATACCGAAGCACAAACAGGTGCGCATTTCATAATTGAATTACCAATCAAACAAGGAGCTCAGTAATGCGTTTGCTACTGCTTGTTATTATTGGATTATTCAGCTCATTTGTATCGGCAAAAACCGCGGAGCAATTGCGGGCAGCCTATTTAATGCAGTTCCCTTCTTTTGTTCGCTACACAGAGCCAAATCATAAACCTTATGAAATAACTTTTTGTTTTGCGGAACAATTAGGCCCAATTGGTGAATTGATCAATGCGCAACAAAAAGTACTACGTCAAAGACTTAACTTTTCCTTGCAGGTTATTGATACATTAAATTCAGATAAACTAAAACAGTGCTCGTATTTGTACTTATCAAAAGACGTCAAAAATACCGGAAGCTATTTGGATAAAGTCACTAGCCACACAATTACAATAGGTGAACAAAAGTCAGCGTTAAGCGCAGGCGCCCTTATGGCATTAGTACAGGAACAAAAGAAAATACGGATACACATCAACCAAACCAAGTTGGACGAAAACATCATTAGTTTTAATGCACGTTTATTGGCATTAGCAAAAGTAGCACCTTACTAAATAACCTGAGTCTGTGAGAACAAGGCATGTTGTAGCGGTCACTTAGACTTATTGGCGCGTTCAACAATGCATTAAGCTCGTCAAGCACGAGTTAACGTCAAACTATAAGCGATAAATCAACACAAAAACGTAGCATTTGAATTCTGTTCAACGCGCTTGTTAAAGCAAACACTATACTAATGTCTATATTTGAGTGCGATGCAATGCTTGGTTATGACATGCCAAATAGTGCGCATAATTTATCAAGCAATACGCTAAAATTCCGCATCATAAAGCTTAACTTCGACAAATTATTGCAAAATCCCCCCTAAGGTCACAAATGTACCCTTTCACTAGTCGTGAAAACTTGTTTACTAATGTGTTAGCCCCTATAATCCTAAAATGTAAGTAGTTACTGAAAATAATTTTAATTTACCTATAAGGGTTAAATAAGAATGCAAACGCCTGTGATTTTAATCGTCGAAGATGAAGACGTAACTAGGTTAAATCTTGTCAGCTTATTTGAAGCTGAAGGCTACAAAGTGCTAGAAGCCATTGACGGTGAAGAAATGCACGAGCGTATTTCACAAAATGATGATATTAACTTGGTGATCATGGACATCAATCTGCCAGGGAAAAACGGCTTAATCTTAGCACGTGAAATTCGTCAGCAACGTAATATTGGTCTTATCTTTTTAACTGGTCGTGACAACGACGTAGATCGTATTCTTGGTCTAGAAATTGGTGCAGACGATTACATTACTAAACCATTCAACCCACGCGAGTTGACAATTCGTGCACGTAACCTTTTAACGCGCACTAACTCAAATGGCGACGAAATCGAAAGCAATAGTTCTGGTCTTCTTACCTTTAATGGCTGGGAACTTGACGAAAATAGCCGTTGTTTAACTTCGCCAACAGGTGATGTTAAGCGCTTACCTAAAGGTGAATATCGCGCATTACGTTTAATGCTGGACGCTCCGGGTCGTATCTTTAGCCGTGAGCAGCTAATTAAGCACATGACAGGTCGTGAATTACGCGCTAATGACAGAACAGTGGATGTAACGATTCGTCGTATTCGTAAGCATTTCGAAAGCGAAGCAAACACACCAGAGCTTATCAGCACAATTCATGGTGAAGGTTACCGCTTTATTGGTAAGATTGATTAATTAGTTAATCAGCTAAATCCAATACTTGATGAAGGGCTTTAAGCCCTTTTTCTATATCTGAAACTAACTCAATCAACCACTGTGCTAATTGGCTATCCTCAGCAGTTTCAGCATTATCTTCCATTCGCTTTGCAAGCTGTTGCACTACTTTTAAAGCCACTGAGCCTGCCGCACCTTTTAGTTTATGGGCAACTGACTTGTATTCGCTGTACTGCTTATGCTCAAGGGCTTGTTCCAGCTCTTTTAAGTAATTTGGCCATAGCTTTTCAAACAACTGCACACCACGTAAGAAAGACTGAGCGCCCATAGACTCAACAAAATCTTCTAATGTTTCAACATCCAGTAATGCACTATCCTGTGTTGTAATCAGCGTAGACTTTTTATCGTGACTCTTATCTTCTACTTCAACCTCTTTGGTTGAATGAGGGAATAACTCTGCAAGTACTCCATCAAGTTTTCGCGTATTAATCGGCTTAGCCAATGACCCTTGCATAGTAACACCTGCTAAATCTTCCTCAGCGCGGCGCACGTTTGCAGTTAATGCAACTAATGGTAAATGGTCAAACTCTTCACGTGAACGCACAATTCGCGCCACTTGGTCGCCATTAATGTCGGGCAACTGCATATCGAGCAGCACTAAATCTAAATCATCTTCGGTTTCAATAAACGAAAGCGCATCTTCACCTGTTTCCGCCCAAATCACATCGTGACCACGCTGCTCTAGCAAGTTAATTGCGATATCTGCGTTAAGCGGCACATCTTCTACTAATAATATATTTAGTGGGCGCCCGTCATAAACTTGTTGCACTGGTTGCTCGGTTAATACCAATGGAATTTCAATATTAAAGGTACTACCCTCTCCCACATTACTATCAACGTGAATATCGCCTTCCATGGCCAAAATAAGTGCACGTGACACCGCTAAGCCAATTCCAGAGCCAAGTGCATTGCCCCCTGATAAATCAGGTACTTTATAGTATAAATCGAAGATTCGGCTTAACTCGTCCTTGGCGATACCAATACCTGTGTCGCTCACACTAATTTCGAGATAAGACGTCTGACCGCGATAGACGCGTTTACAATCGAGAGTGACGGTTCCTTGCTGCGTAAACTTCACCGCATTATTAATAAGATTCCACAATACCTGGCGTAAACGGGTCGGGTCAATTTCCACATGTACATCAAACACGCCGTCTTGGTGTACTTTAAATTCAAGATCTTTCTGTTGCGCGATTAAGCCGCCAAAATTAAAGATGTCATTGAGAAAATCAGCAAGATTGACGCTCTCACATGCAATGTCTAATTGCTCTCGGTCCACCTTATCGAGGTCGATTATGTCGTTGAATATATTGCCAAGGGTTTCCGCACTCGAAAACACTGTGTTACACCAGCTGCGCTGATCATCGTTTAACTCGGTATCAAGTAACATACGAGTTAAACCGACAATACCGTTAAGCGGTGTACGTAACTCGTGGCTCAGGGTTGCAATAAATTTACCCTTGTCTTTATATGCAGTTTCGAGATCTTGCTCTGCGCGCTTACGCGATGTGATATCTCGACCAAAACCCAGTAGGCCTATGTATTCATTATTTGGATTAAAGAACGGTACTTTACGCATTTCAAACCAGCGTAGTTCTTTATTAACTTGGCAACTTACATCTAGCGTGACAGAAACATGGTTTTGCTGAACTTCGTTATCGGTATTAAGTACCGATGGTGTTAACCCTTTGCCAAAAATATCATCCGCGCGACGTCCAATAAGTTGTTCTGACGACAACCCCATCACCTCTTCAAACATTCTATTGCAACCAGCAAAGCGGCCTGAATTATCGCGGTAATAAAATAAGTCGGGAGATGAATCCACAATTGAGCGTAACAGTACTTCTTGCTCATCAAGCTCTTGTTGTGTACGTTTACGTTCAGCAATTTCCCGGCGCAACTCTTCAATCGCTCGGCGCTTTGCTTGGAATGCCAATTTTCTGTCGTCAATTTCATTATTTAAACGACGAATGTTTTCTTTTAGGCTTTGATTAAGTAATTTTTCTTGTTTAGTAGCACTTTCAATATAGTGATTGGAGGCGCTCAATTGATGGTTAATATCAAAAATAGAAATGATAAATAATGGCGCTAGAATTGCGGCAAATACCAACATGCCCACAACTTCTAACCAAGGCACTTCGCCTAACGAGATATAGTAATAAGTGCAGGCTACCGCTAACGCAATCAGTTGAATTAAAACAAAAATGACCGCCCCAGCTTTACCTGTGCCAAGGCGGTCAATTAATCGGTTAAGGGCGATTACCCAAAAGCTTGAAAGTGAGCTATTCATAATATGTAACTATAGTTCAAGTTATAGCTCACCACGTAAAGTTATAGGTTTGGTGAAACCGTCAGCTTATTTGCAACTTGCGAAAGCGAACATACTCTAAACTCGCCGCCACGTACTTTAGCTACGCCTAAGCGTGCCAATGCTGAACTGCTTTGTGCAATTGATAAACTAACGTCTTGTTCATTAATTCGGTCGTTGCCAAGTGCCTGCTTAGCACCTGTTTGACACATCATTTCGTTCAACTTAAAGAAGTTGTTACGTGATAGCGCTTGTGCTGAAGTTACTTGTGGCTGAGACCCATTTAACTGAGTTGCATACTTCCAACTCGGGAACTCCACTGAAACCCCACCGCTGCGCATTGCAATATGATCACCATGTGTGAAGTAGTGACTTGTAAACTCGCGTACACCACCTTCATTATTTTCTCTGTTTACTTCAAACAACCACATACCGCCAGAGCCAATCACTTCTAGCTCAAGGTTATTGTCTTGATTGGTAACAACGACAGCTGTTTTATCATCTAAACCAAATATACGCTGATTATCACTGAATAGCGCCGCATGTAGGCCGCGTAATTGTTTACCACGTTTCGATACTTGAGTATCAACAATACCAAACGGTAGTAATGGTAGAATTGGTGATTCAACAACTGTAAAGTCACGTTCGCTTTCAAGTGCAATACAATCAGCACCTAAGCTACAAGCGTCATGGCCAGATGCGAAAGACATAGGCACAATCGTATTAATTTCATTAACAGCGCCCGCCAAAATGCTAAGTGGTTTTCTAGCATTAGTGATCGCATTTACACTGCCGCCTTCAACCGCAACTAACACTTCATTTTTATTAAACATATCAATGATTTTTGTAAGCGATTCACTTGGAGCACCGGTTGGCGTGTAAAACGCGTGGTAACTTAATAATGGGCTACCATCAGCAATATAAATCGCATCCATTCGCTTGATGGTGTCAATTAATGGCGACGACTTTTTACATTCACTAACTTGCTGACGATATAAATCTGGGTAAAGTACTTCACGGCGAAAGCTCGCTAAACGCTTTATTTGGAATTCTTCTAGACTATCGCAAGACGACTTTTCATATTCTTTTGCCGTAATAGCCGTTTGCATTGCTGCATCAATTGGCAACCAAGTTGCTTCAAAACCAATTTGCTCAAACAATCCTAGGTAATAGTCAACGCGTGCATATGGGTCGCGATCTGTGCCTGTTACTACAGCAATACGCGGTTTGCGCTTAGGACCTGAAATTTCAACACTTAAATCAAATAACTTTTGGTAAGCAAGTGTTGCCTCTAAATTTGTGCTTTGCGCCCAGTTAACTTCGGTTTTTTTGCGTTTTGAGCGACTTTCAGCTTGCTTTTGCTCTAACAAATCGAACAGATTACGCTTTTCAAATTCGTATAGACTTTGCCAAATATCACGACCTGAAACCGTTTCTGTGCCAACTTCAATTGACACACCACGCAGCGCTCTTACAAACTGGCGCTCCGTTAATGTTTTGCTTTCAAATTTAGGTTTTACCGCTTTTAGAATATCAGCAACTTGTTTCTTTAATTCTTCTTGTTCAGTCCACGCATACTCAGAAACCCGTAACAGTGCTTCATCGGTAATATCAAAAATGGCTTTTTGTTTTACATCATCGGAAAACGATTCTTTTCCCTCTTTAGTACAGAAACGTTGATTTTCACTGGAACAAACCTTAAGGTCGTCTGAGAGCATAAGTAATGTGTTAGCCGAAACAGCCGCCACAGGAGTGAACGCAACAAAAGAAGTTGCGATTATTGAACTAACAAAAGTTTGTACGTTCTTACTAAACGTGTTTTTATTTGTCATTTTAAACAAGCAAAGTCGAGCGAAGCGCATAAGTAACACCATTTATTGTTATTTTATTGCGTCAATCTAGATACCGAACAGAGCGAGTCGGCAAACCCCAAATTCGAATGAGCACAACGGAATTTCGAATTTTACCCAGTATCTGCGCGAGTAACAAGTAGTTGCGCTGTTAAGCCAACAAAATTCCCATAAAACCCAATCGATGTAGTAATAAAGTTTTGGCACTTTTATTGCTTAATTCATTATGAAAAAGTTTGCGTCAAAGTTTTGATTTGGAGTATCTATGGAACTTGTTTCGTTATTAATTCTAGTGTTAGTGGTTATGGCGGCGTTTGTTGCGTCAAAATTTACCCACTCGGGAAATCCTTACCCGTTTACACAAAAAAAATCGTTATTTACTCAGGTAGAAACGGCGTTTTTAAATTTGCTGGAAAAAGCGATTGGCTCTGACTACAAAATTGTAAGTCGCGTTAGGTTGGTTGATATTTTAGATTTTCAACCGGGCACCGATGACAAATCACGTCGCAGTGCACTTGCTAAAGCGCAAAATAAACAGCTTGATTACGTATTATTGGATAAAGAAAGCTTGAAGATTGTTGCAGCAATCGACTTAGTCAATAATGCTAGTAAAAATGGTCACAAGGCGAAAAAAGACTGGTTTGTAAATGGCGCGTTAGAATCTGCCGGTGTACCGCTTATTCGCATAAAAGTAAAAACGGGTTACAAGCCACAAGAAGTAAGACAGGCCATATTATTTAAATTGGGTAAACAAGTAACCAATTCTAAACCACCTATTCGAAAAGCAACCAGTAAACCTACGGCAGTGTTGTCTCCGTCACAGGTTAAGTCGCAGTCAACGGCTCTGGCACAAGTTTAATTTTTTACAGCGTGTTGTTCTTTACCCGCTAACAACCCGCACATTGCGGGTTTTATTTTGTCTGTGAATTTATTAGTAACCTAGCTATAATTCCGCCATATTTTATTTATTCCCTATTAATAGGCGTAACCATTATGAAAATCGGTATTATTGGCGCAATGGAGCCAGAAGTAGCTATTTTAAAAGCTGCGATTGAAAACACTAAAATTACGGAGCGCGGTAGCTTCACGTTTTACCAAGGTCAACTTGCTGAGCAAAACGTCATTTTAGTTCAATCTGGTATTGGTAAAGTGGCTTCGGCACTCGCTACTACGCTAATGATTGAGTTGTTCGCACCAGATTGCATTATCAACACTGGTTCTGCAGGTGGTTTTGAGCAAAGCCTGAACGTTGGCGATGTGGTTATTTCAAGTGAAGTGCGTCATCACGATGTTGATGTTATTGCTTTTGGTTATGAAATGGGTCAAGTACCACAAATGCCACCAGCGTTTATTGCGCATAAAACACTTGTAGAAAGTGCTGAAAAAGCGATTGCTGAAATGTCGAAAGGCATTAAAACAATGGTTGGCCAAATTTGTACCGGTGATTCATTTATGTGTGATCCTGTGCGCATTGACAAAACACGCGAACAATTTCCAAATATGTTAGCGGTTGAAATGGAAGGTGCAGCAATTGCACAAGTATGTCATCAGCTAAATACACCATTTGTAGTGATTCGCTCGCTGTCAGATATTGCTGGTAAAGAATCACCAGAATCATTCGAGTCTTATTTAGTGAAAGCATCAGAAAACTCATCAGAGATGGTGATTGCACTGTTAAAAAATCTAAAGCAGGTCTCTCTGTAAGTGGCATTTGAGCTGCCCTTTTTTTCAACCAGCGCATGGCAAACAATATTGCTTGCGCTGGTTAGCTCAGTGTTAGTTATCCCCTCGCAATATCACCCTACACCGTTTTTTCGCCTACTGATAAGCAAAATGGCTGGGCGTATTTATGATGCAAACGCATCGAATGTGTACGCATCCTTTTCTTCATTATTATTAAGCTGTTTAATTGTAGGCTGCATCGCAATCTTGGCGATTGGCATCACAAGCTTTGCGCAATATCCCGTTGCGTTTGAGTTGTTAATCTTATTATTACTGATTAACAATCCTTACACTAACGCTAAATTAAAACGCGCAGCATGGCTATTAACACAACAACAAAAGCCCGTGGTACGCGATATTTTAAGCCAGTTTTTACGTCGTGATAGTAACAACTTATCAGAGTCTGGATTAATAAAAGCAATCATTGAACACCAAAGTTTAAGCTATTTTCGCCACTTTTTTTTGCCGCTTGTTCTTTATTACTGCTTGGGTTTTAACGCGGCACTTATTTATTGCCTATTTTTACATTGTGCCAATGTTTTTTCTAAAACTGCGCCACCAGATAGCCAGTTCAGTAACGCAACCAACGCCGTTATTTATTACTTAGAATTTTTACCGCTTAGGCTTTTTTGCTTGCCTTTACTGCTTAAACCTAAAACCCGAGGTTTTCGTTACTTAGCGCTATTTGTAGATAATGGTTATCAGAAAAACTCGTGTTTTTTGCTTGCTTGTCTTAGTGGATATCTTGACGTACAACTTGGTGGCCCTGCTTTTTACTCTGGTAAGCGCTACAGCAAAACACGCATCGGACCTAAAACACTGCCACAGCAAAAAGCAATTAAACAAGCGAAAAACGCACTGATGTTTGCCAGTGCATTTTGGCTTTGCCTTATTCTTTTCTTGGAAATTATTTATGCCGCGACTAACCATCTCTAAGCTTATATTTGTTTTAACTTTATTGTTAAGCTTACCGCTTTCAGCGACGCCTAAACGCATTGCATCACTTGCCCCCCATTTAACTGAATGGACATACTCGCTAGGATTAGGTGAAAATATTGTCGCCGTAAGCAGTTACAGTGATTTTCCTGAAGATGCCAAAAAGCACCCAGAAATTGCCGATGCTAATGGTATTAACCTAGCCAAGTTAGTTGAGTTAAACCCTGAACTTGTGCTGGTTTGGCGCTCTAACGCTAAACTTGGCCAAATTGAGAAAATGAAAAAGCTGGGTTTAAATGTGTTTATTTCCAACCCACATACTTTAGAAGATATAGAAAACGAAGTGCTTGCGCTCGGCGAAACATTAAACGCCAAAAATAAAGCTATTGACTACACATCACAATTTAAACGTGAGATTAGCGAGTTAAAAACGCGCTATCAAAAAGAAAAGCCTGCCACTGCATTTTTTCAACTTTGGCATACACCGATTATGACAGCCAATAAACATACTTTAGTTAATCAAATTTTTGACATCTGCGGCCTTAGCAATGTATTTGCCGACAGCTCGGTTAATTACCCAACCGTTAATAAAGAGCAGGTCATGTTAAAACAGCCAGAATTTATTGTGATTTCAGAGATGGATGAAGACAACACACAAGCAAAGATTTGGCGTGATATGAATTCGATTCCAGCGGTTAAAAAAGGTCAAATAATAAAACTCAACCCAGATCACTTACACCGCTACACCAATCGAGTGCTTATTGCCGCAAATGAGTTATGCGAAAAGGTCAGCGCCTTTCAAAACTAACTAACCCCCTCAATTTCGAGTAATCGCTTTTTCGCGGCTAAACCACCGGCGTAACCCGTTAGCTTGCCATTGCTGCCAATAATACGGTGGCATGGCACAATAATCGAAATTGCGTTAGCACCATTGGCATTCGCAACTGCTCGCACGGCACTTGGCATATTAAGCTTTGTTGCCAATTCACCGTAGCTTTGCGTTTGACCATATCCAATTGCTTGTAACCCCTGCCAAACTAACTTTTGAAAGTGAGTACCCACCAGCTTTAAAGGAATTGAAAACTGATTTAAATCACCTGCAAAGTAAGCTTCTAGTTGATTTATAGCCTGCTGGTTAAAATCACTGTTTGCACAAACAAACTCTGCGCTTAATCCTTTCGCTAAACGACTATCAACAGTGCTGCGGGCTTTTCGCTCTTGCCAGTCACACAAACATAATTGCTCATCAATCGAGCCTATTAGTAATTTGCCTACAGGGCTTAAATATTCGGTCGTTAATATTTTAGACATATAAAAAAGCCCACTTTCGTGGGCTCTCATTAATTAACAGTTACTTTTGCGAACTTACGTTTACCAACTTGGTAAACTTCCGTTGTGCCAGCTTCAATCAACATTTTGCTGTCTGAAACTTTTTCTTTCGCGTTAATCTTTACCGCACCTTGCTTGATCATGCGAATTGCTTCAGATGTACTTGCCACTAGACCTACTTCTTTTAGTAAGCTTGCAATGGTTAATTCGCCATCTGCAGTGATCGTTACTTCTGGAATATCATCCGGCAGCGCATTCTTTTGGAAACGTTTAATGAAATCTTGGTGCGCACCTTCAGCAGCTTCTTCTGAATGGAAGCGTGCAATCATCTCTTTCGCGAATTCAATTTTGATATCACGTGGATTTGTGCCATTTGCTACCTTTTCTTTCAGTGCATCAATTTCTTCAATGCTTAATGCGCTAAGTAGCTCGTAGTAACGCCACATTAGATCATCTGAAATCGACATTACTTTACCAAACATATCATTTGGCTCATCAGTAATACCAATATAGTTACCTAATGACTTAGACATCTTTTGAACGCCGTCAGTACCTTCAAGTAAAGGCATCATTAATACGGTTTGTGGTTTTTGACCTTCGTCTTTTTGTAGCTCACGACCCATTAGCAAGTTAAAACGCTGATCGGTGCCACCGAGTTCAACATCTGCTTCTAATGCAACTGAATCCCAACCTTGTACCAATGGGTACAGGAACTCGTGAATAGCAATTGACTGACCGCCTGCATAACGCTTTTTGAAATCGTCACGCTCTAACATACGCGCAACCGTTTGACGCGCAGCTAGTTTGATCATACCTGCTGCACCTAGGTTCTCCATCCACTGTGAGTTGAATGCAACCGTAGTTTTCGCAGGGTCTAAAATTTTAAATACTTGCTCTTTGTATGTTTCAGCATTAGCAAGTACATCGTCACGAGTAAGTGGCTTACGCGTTACATTTTTACCTGTAGGGTCACCAATCATGCCTGTGAAATCACCAATCAAAAAGATAACTTCGTGACCTAAGTCTTGGAAAGTTTTCATTTTATTGATTAACACAGTATGACCTAAGTGAAGATCCGGTGCCGTTGGATCGAAGCCTGCTTTAATTTTTAATTTTTTACCTGACTTTAATTTTTCAACTAACTCATCTTCAATCAGGATCTCTTCAGCGCCACGCTTTATTTCTGCTAACGCTGCTTGGATATCAGCCATGTATTTCTCCATTCGAAAAAGCACGTTGCCGCACTTTTGCAAAAAATTCATTTTTAAGATAACAATTTCTTGATTCTACCCTATATTTTGGTCACTTTAAATGCACAAAACACTGGCGCTACAGGTGATATAAGGTTATTCTGATTTTATTCACTTTTATTTAATTAATGTAGCAAAAGGCACATTATGGTTTTGCAAGTACAAAAACTACCGAAAAAACATAAATTGTTGCTCGCTGGGGTAGTTACATTTATTTCCGCATTGGTGCTGCTACCCTCTGAGAAGGCGAGCGCATCAAGGCATACAAATCATGATGCGCTAGAAATCGGCAAGCGTTATGAATTAGCAATTGAAGTAGAAAAGTTAGAACAAGAAGCTGTTTCCGCCAAAGCAGAAGAGGTGTTGCCAGAAGTAACACTTAATTTTAAAGAATTCAAAGTTAAAAAAGGCGATAACCTAGCTAAAATATTTAAACGCGCAGGTTTTTCGGCTTCCACACTTCATAAAATAGTTAATGCCAACAAACTCAATAAACAGTTAACTAAAATTCACCCTGGTGACTCACTATTTTTCGCAGCTAACGAAAACAACGAATTAATTCAGTTAAACTATCAAATTAGCCGTACAGAAACTTTGGTCGTTAAACTTAATGACGATCAAACCATTAGCTCTAGCCTAGACAAAAAAGCAATTGAAAAACGTACTGATTACGCGTCGGGCACGATTGATTCGAGTTTTTGGAACGCAGGTCTTAGCGCTGGTCTAAATGAAAAACAAATTATTAGCTTTGCCAATATTTTTGGTTGGGATATCGACTTTGCCAACGATCTTCGTAAAGGCGATGCTTTCACTCTGATCTATGAAAACCACTACGTTGATGGTGAGTTTATTGGTACCGGTAAAATTCTTGCTGCTGAATTCGTTAACCAAGGCGAAAGCTATGCCGCGGTGCGTCATACCGATGATAATTTCTATACCCCTGAAGGCCGTAGCTTACGTAAAGCATTTTTACGAGCTCCTGTTAACTTTAGATATATAAGCTCGAACTTCAACCCACGTCGCAAGCACCCTGTTACAGGCCGTGTTAAAGCGCATCGCGGTATCGATTACGCAGCGAAAACTGGCACACCAGTGGTTGCTGCGGGTAACGGTACTGTGATTAAAGCGGGTTACAATAAATATAATGGTAACTATGTATTTATTCGTCATGGTCAACAATATGTGACTAAGTACTTACACCTGCATAAACGCAAGGTAAAACGCGGCGAAAAAGTTAAACAAGGTGAACTAATTGGTACTGTTGGGGCAACCGGTCGCGTTACTGGCGCTCACTTACATTATGAGTTTTTAGTTAACGGTGTACACCGTAATCCACGAACAGTTAAGTTACCAAAGGCACAATCACTGCCTAAATCTGAACTTGCTAATTTCAGGCCATACGCGCAAGAGATGCTTGTAAGTTTACAGAAAAACAGAGAGTTACAACTCGCATTAGCAAAATAGAATAATAAGGCACCTAACGGTGCCTTATTCGTTCTAACAGAGCAAAAATCTTCTGCCTATACTTAATGCAGGAGGTAGTTATGTTGTTATTTGTGCTTATTAAACGCTTAATGCTGATCACCTTTTGCTCTTTATTGTTAACGTGTACGCCTGTGCCCCATTCACAGTTTCGCGTACTAAATACCGCTCCCGAACAGCAATCTAATCGCATAAATGTCACTAATCACCTTCGCACAACCCCGCGCCCGGCTGATAATACTCAATACCCCATTGCGCTCGGTGATGTTGGTCCGATAAAGCCTCTTTACGCCGGTAACAATCGTTATCCATTCTCATGTGATACTGTTCGCTCAGGGCTTGGACAGCCCTTAGTCGATAATCAACAAGCGCTCGGCACTGCGGTTTTCAGAGAAAATTCAGACGGCAGCTTAAGCAACACCGTAATTGGCTACAGCAAAGACTGTTTAGTGCCCTCAACATTGCGCTACTTTGTAGTGAATTTAAACGGCGAAAGTGAAGAAATTACCGATTCTTCATCCCTTGATAAACACCAATTCGATAGCAATCAGCAACTCATCAGGTTAGAGCAAGGCACGATAAATCGGCATATTTATACCATTGCAATGCCAATCAAAAAAACGGAATTTAACACTTGGCGAACAAGCTCTCTTTGGAACAAAAAACTTATTTATCAATTTGCTGGCGGTGTTGGTATTGGCTTTCGCCAAGGCAAAGTAAATCCCAAAAAACTATTACAGCGGCGCTTTAGCCAACTACATAACGGCTATGCAGTGATCACCTCAAGCGCCAACAAAACCAGCTACACTTATAATATGCTGCTTGCCGAAGACACTGCATGGCGGGTAAAAAAACAATTTGAAGCACTTTATGGCAAACCCATTTACACCGTTGGCATTGGTGGCTCGGGTGGCGGTTTGGCACAGTACTTAATTGCACAAAATAGCCCTGGTTTAATTGATGCAGCCATACCGCTCTATTCCTACCCAGATATGGTGTCACAAACGATTTATGCCCTTGATTGCGACTTATTCAATACCTATTACCACTTTAAAAGTGATTTAGCTAACTGGGATAACAGTGACAAAAAACGTGCAATTGAAGGTTTAAACAATGCCGAGATTGAACATAAATCTTGGTTTTATACGCCAATAAATCAATTTCTCACAGGTAAGGCGTTTTATCGCCCTAAAATATATAGCGAGTGTGTGCATGGCTACTTTGGGCTAAGCAGCCTTGTTAATAATCCCGCACAAGGCTTTCTAAAGCCTTTATTTAGCCAAACGGTTAATCACCAAACTAACTGGAGTTATTGGCAAGATTTGGCCTTAATAACACAAGCACCTAATGCTGCAACAAGTGCACCCGCTCTTTGGGATAACCAAGGGGTTCAATATGGCTTAAATGGCCTTAAACAAGGCAGTTTATCAGCGACTGAGTTTTTGCATTTAAATTATCATATTGGTGGGTGGAAAGCACAAACAGAGCAGCGCCCTGAACAACTACTGTTTTTTCCATTTGTAAAAACCCCTATTTGGCTTACACAGTGGAGCCGGCACAATATCTATGTTGCAGGAAAAAAACCAGCCAAGCGTACGGTGGCGAACCTAGCTGCTGTAAGACAAGCTTATCGCTATGGTCAAGTGTATTTGGGATTTAACAGCATACCTACAATCGATATTCATCACTACCTCGAAGATCAGCTTGATATGCACCATATCTCTACGTCATTTGCCACGCGACTTAGAATCTTAAAACAACAAGGGCATCTCAAAAACCACCGTATTTGGATTGCTGATAAGCACTACACACCACTCAATGAAGCTTTTTCTGTTATTGATAAATGGTTGAGTACTCAGCAAGCACCTGATGATGCAAGCGATCGCTGTTTTAATAAGTCGGGTGGGATAATCGCGCAAGGTGAAAATGTCTGGCACGGAAACTGGAATAATCAGCCAGCAGGTGCATGTACAAAACATTTTCCCATTTATACTAATTCACGAATTCAAGCCGGCGGGCCATTTTCTGGCAGTATTTTTAAATGTCAGCGTATTGCTGTAGAAAAAGCGGTAGCAAACGGAGTGTATGCGCCCATCGATATGACGCCCTACCTTGCTGAACTAAAGCGCACTTTTCCCGATGGTGTGTGTGATTACGATAAACCTGATTTAGGTAATCCGTTTAACGTACTAAATGATAAATCAGACTTACCACCATTGAAATCATCACAAGTGGCCAAATCCAACGGGCGATCTTAGCCGTTTGCTGATCTGAGAAGCGTACACCTGATTTCTCAATTAGGGGAATAATCACGATTAACGCCACGAAAAGCGCAATCAACAAAATAAAAACATTCATTAAAACAGTCCAATGTATTAGCGCGTGTTGACCTTTACGGTCTAGCTTTATGAGTGATTGTACCGAGAAAAGTGAAGATAAAAAAGCGGCCGAATTAACGGCCGCAAAATGAGCTGGTTGAGCTCTACGATGAAACTTATCCCACCATGGCAAGTAATATACCGGCAGCAACTGCACTGCCTAATACGCCTGCCACATTTGGACCCATTGCATGCATTAGTAAAAAGTTATGTGGGTTTGCTTCTAAACCAACTTTGTTAACAACACGTGCAGCCATTGGTACTGCAGATACGCCCGCCGCACCAACTAATGGATTGATAGGTGTTTTACTAAATTTATTCATTGCCTTTGCCATCAGAACACCTGAACCCGTACCAATACCAAACGCCACCGCGCCAAGTGCTAAGATACCTAAGGTTTCAACTGTTAAAAACTGATCAGCCGCAAGTTTTGAACCAACAGCCAAGCCAAGGAATATGGTTGTAATATTAATCAGCTCGTTTTGCGCGGTTTTACTCAAACGATCCACCACACCTGACTCACGCATTAAATTACCTAAGCAGAACATACCCACAAGTGGTGCAGCTGCTGGCAAGAACATGGCAATAAGCACTAGCACTAATAATGGAAATATCACTTTTTCCGCTTTGCTAACGTGGCGTAACTGTGGCATTTCAATATTGCGTTCTTCTTCTGTGGTAAACAACTTCATAATTGGCGGCTGAATAATCGGCACTAACGCCATATAAGAATACGCAGCAACAGCAATTGCACCCAATAGATCAGGGGCAAGTTTAGACGCTAAGAAGATAGCCGTTGGACCATCTGCACCACCAATAATGGCAATTGCCGATGCATCTTGTAGCGTAAATTCAAAACCTGGAATGTAGTTTAAGAAAATCGCGCCAAATAAGGTGGCAAAAATTCCAAATTGTGCCGCTGCACCTAACAGCAACATTTTAGGGTTAGCAATCAATGCACTAAAGTCAGTAAGCGCGCCTACTCCCATAAAAATAAGCAGCGGGAACACCCCTGAATCAATACCAATTTTATACACGTAGTACAGCAATCCACCGGCTTCTGATAACCCAGCTAGTGGAATGTTGGTTAAGATTGCCCCAAAACCAATAGGCACTAATAACAATGGCTCAAAGTTGCGCACAATTGCAAGGTACAGTAACAGTGCGCCAACCAGCATCATAATCAGCTGAGGAAGTTCTAAGTTGGCAATACCTGTGGCTTGCCATAAGGTTATTAAGTTTTCCATTACAACTCCCCAACCTTTACGCTAGCGACAATAAAGGTTCGCCAGTTGCAACTGAATCCCCTTCAGATACAAATATTTCTGCGATAGTGCCATCTTTAGCTGCACGAACTTCAGTTTCCATTTTCATCGCTTCCATAATGATCACAACGTCGCCTTTCGCCACTTTTTGACCAGGCTTGGCATTCACTTTAAAAATATTGCCAGACAGCGGAGAATTTAGCGTTTCGGCAGCATCAACAGAAGTTGATTGAGGTAATACATCTGTGTGTTGGCTCGATGCACTTGGTGCTGGCTGAATATTGGTAAGTTCACCACTTGGGGCAACACTTACTGCATACACTTTGCCATCAACGCTGATGCTGTAATGCTCTGTTTTACCACTTGGTTTTGGCGCAGGTACCTGCTCGGTAGGCAGTGGCTCATTACTTGGTGCTGGCTCAAATGCCTCAGGATTATTTCTGTTTTTCAGATATTTCAAACCAATTTGCGGAAATAATGCATACGTTAATACATCATCAATCACATCATCAGCTAAATCTAATTTATCTTTTTGTGCAATTTCATCAAGCTCTTGCTCTAATTTACTGAGTTCTGGTTCAATTTGATCTGCAGGGCGACACGTGATTGGCTCTGCGCCATCAAGTACACGCTCTTGCAATTCTTTATTTACTGGCGCAGGGGTAGAACCGTATTCGCCTTTAAGCACACCAGCGGTCTCTTTGGTGATTGACTTGTAACGTTCACCGGTTAAAACATTTAACACTGCTTGGGTACCAACAATTTGCGATGTAGGTGTAACAAGCGGTAAAAAGCCAAGATCTTCACGCACTTTAGGAATTTCCAACAATACATCGTCTAATTTATCGTCAGCGCCTTGTTCTTTAAGCTGATTTTCCATATTTGTTAACATGCCACCTGGCACTTGCGCTAACAAAATACGGCCATCAACGCCTTTTAGACTGCCTTCGAACTTAGCGTATTTCTTACGTACGTCTCTATAGTACGCAGCAATTTCTTCCAGTAAGTTCATATCAAGGCCGGTTGCACGGTCAGTATTCTCTACGATTGATACAATCGTTTCAGTAGCGCTGTGACCATAGGTCATACTCATACTTGAGATTGCTGTATCAAGCATATCAATACCAGCATCAATCGCCTTTTGATACGTTGCGGTGCTTAGTCCGGTAGTTGCGTGACATTGCATTGCGATTGGTACAGCAACGGTCTCTTTTAAACCGGTAATTAGTTTTTCTGCATCGTACGGATTAAGCAGACCCGCCATATCTTTAATACAAATAGAGTGAACGCCTAAATCTTCCAATTGTTTTGCTTGATCAAGCCACATTTGCAGATTGTGCACAGGGCTAACTGTGTATGAGATTGTACCTTGTGCATGTGCCCCTACTTTTACCGCCGACTTAATAGCAGTTTCTAAATTACGCACATCATTCATTGCATCAAAAATACGAAAAACGTCGACACCGTTTTTATGTGCTCGTTCAACAAAACGCTCTACCACGTCATCAGCATAATGACGGTAACCTAATAAGTTTTGACCACGAAGCAACATTTGCTGTTTGGTATTCGGCATTGCCGCTTTTAACGCACGAATGCGGTGCCAAGGATCTTCACCTAAATAACGAATACATGCGTCAAACGTCGCCCCGCCCCACGATTCCATTGACCAATAACCTACTTTATCTAGCTTTTCAGCAATTGGTAACATATCTTCTAAGCGTAAACGGGTCGCGAGTAATGACTGGTGTGCATCGCGCAGTACTAATTCGGTTAATTTTAGTTGTGACATGATTTGGCCCCTTCTTATTATTGCTTTTCGCGGTATTGCTTAACTGCCGCGGCAATCGCAGCTACGTGGCTTGTTGGTACTTGATTCCCAGATAATTTAACTGGATTTGGCGTTACCTCAGGCGTTTGAAAATTCGCAAGTACTTTAGACATTGCTTTGATGGTAAAAATTAGTATCGTCAAAAAGACAAATACCACCACCATACCTGTAAACATTAAAACAGCCGCCTCTAACAGCAATTCTGATACGTCCATTCCCCACCTCAATCAAGAATTTTTAGTTAAATATTTTTAATAACTATTCAAAATTGGCAATCAATATTGATCACTTAAACTTAGTTGTCAATTGGTAAAACCAATTCACAACACTATACATTATTAAACACTCCATTAACAATAGGCTAAAAAGATGACAAACATGAGCTTATTTCATGACTTATTTTGCCCCATGATTAGTCATACTTAACTAGCTAGGCAATAGAAATTAAACACCTAGCGTTATAATCAAATCAGTCTATTCGGAATGAGTTATTCTAGAAATAACACATCAAATTGGTAAGACCAATTTTTATGTTCTAACTTATACTGTTCGATAAGAATGGTTATTCAAATTCAAAGTACACTTTACGTTAACGTAAAGTAACAATGAAAAGCGCTTGAAAATAGGCAATTTAGCCAGATACATTTGTGACTGATTTGAGATTTGAGATTTGAGATTTGAGATTTGAGATTTGAGATTTGAGATTTGAGATTTGAGATTTGAGATTTGAGATTTGAGATTTGAGAAAGAGAATAACTGAATTTCACATATCGGCAACCACTCAAAATTGGTTAATGTCTCCTAAAATAAATGGTCGACGCGGGACTTATTTACCTAAAAGAGTGAACCTCCGACCGCCTGGTTCGTAGCCAGATACTCTATCCAGCAGGGCTACGCGTTTACAGTTTCGTTTCATTGAATTTCAGACATAAAAAAACCGACGCTCAATGGTTGTTCTCACTTCATAAGAAGTGGCGGACGCGGGACTTATTTACCTAAAAGAATGAACCTCCGACCGCCTGGTTCGTAGCCAGGTACTCTATCCAGCTGAGCTACGCGTCCGCAGTATACTTTAGTTTTTACATCTAACACTGATGTTTACGAACCTTGTTCGTAGCCAACTCGATCTAGGTATAAATAAGTAATGAATTTTAGGCACCAAAAAACCGACGCTCAATGGTTGATGTCACTTCAGAAGAAGTGGCGGACGCGGGACTTATTTACCTAAAAGAATGAACCTCTGACCGCCTGGTTCGTAGCCGGTACTCTATCCAGCAGGGCTACGCGTTTACAGTTTCGTTTCATTGAATTTCAGACATAAAAAAACCGACTTTCGTCGGTTGATATCACTTCATAAGAAGTGGCGGACGCGGGAGGATTCGAACCTCCGACCGCCTGGTTCGTAGCCAGGTACTCTATCCAGCTGAGCTACGCGTCCGCAGTATGCTTTAGTTTTTACATCTAACCCTGATGTTTGTTTCTATTAAATCATAGAGACAAAAAAACCGACGTTTGTCGGTTGATGTCACTTCAAAAGAAGTGGCGGACGCGGGAGGATTCGAACCTCCGACCGCCTGGTTCGTAGCCAGGTACTCTATCCAGCTGAGCTACGCGTCCGCGATATTTCTAATTTTACATCTTAGCCGATGACTATTTATTTAACCACTTTAGTAAAGTGGCGGACGCGGGAGGATTCGAACCTCCGACCGCCTGGTTCGTAGCCAGGTACTCTATCCAGCTGAGCTACGCGTCCGTGATATTTCTAACTTTACATCTTAGCCGATGACTATTTATTTAACCACTTTAGTAAAGTGGCGGACGCGGGAGGATTCGAACCTCCGACCGCCTGGTTCGTAGCCAGGTACTCTATCCAGCTGAGCTACGCGTCCTAAATTTTTAGTTTTTACATCTTACTCTGATGTACACGAACTTTGTTCGTAGCCAACTTAACTTAGATAAACTATCCAATTGTTCTACGAGCTCGTACAAGACATGGCGGAGAAGGAGGGATTCGAACCCTCGATAGGGCTACAAACCCTATACTCCCTTAGCAGGGGAGCGCCTTCGGCCACTCGGCCACCTCTCCGTCTTGTGGGTGCGTATATTAAAGCCTATTGAAAATAAGTCAAACAATTTTAGTCATATTTTTTCTGTTCGTTCACAGAATATGCAGTTTGCTTATTTTTGTAGCTAAGGCGGCTATAATATACAAGTTTTTGTATTAAGTAGCAGCCGAAACTGCTACTTAAATTTGCCTATTTTACACTTTCAATCCAGCTATCTAGTTTAGCTTCTAAAATCGGCATTGGCAGTGCACCATCAATTAGAATTTGTGTATGGAACGCTTTAATATCAAATTTGTCACCAAGCGCTGCTTTTGCTTTTTCACGAAGCTCGCGGATTTTAAATTCACCCAACTTATATGATAGCGCTTGACCAGGCCAACCGATATAACGCTCAACTTCTGAAATAATGTCACTTTCAGCCATAGATGAATTTGCTTTCATGTATTCAATACCCTGCTCACGAGTCCAACCTTTGGCATGGAAACCGGTATCTAATACCAGGCGCATCGCACGTAATTGCTCATCGACTAAACGTCCGTACCACATGTAAGGGTCAGTAAATAAGCCTAGCTCTTTACCTAAGCTTTCAGCATACAGTGCCCAGCCTTCAGCAAACACGGTGTAGCCACCAAACTTTCTAAAGCGTGGTAAACCTTCCACTTCTTGTTGTAGTGCAATTTGGAAATGGTGACCAGGCGCTGCCTCGTGAATAGAGAGCGTTTCAAGTAAAAACTTAGGCTGCGCTTTTAGGTTATGTGTATTGATGTAAAACACACCTGGTCTTGAACCATCTGGTGCTGGGGCTTGGTAAGAAGCACCCGCTGCAGACGCCGCTCTAAATGCTTCTACTGGTTTAACTACGTAATCTGCCTTAGGCGCGATATCGAAGAGTTTTGGCAACTTAGCATCAATCTTAACTTTTACATCTTCATACGCTTTTACAAGGTCTTCAGGCTTATCATAGTAGAATTCATCGCTATCACGTAAATGAACAAAAAATGCGGCTAAATCACCTTCAAAGCCAACGGCTTCTTTTACGCCTTTCATTTCATTTAAAATGCGCTCTACTTCACTCAAACCAATTTCGTGAATTTCATCGGCATTTAAATCAAGCGTGGTGTGTTGCTTAATTAAAAACTCGTACCAAGCTTTACCATTTGGTAAGTTTGCATAGCCTACTTTCTCATTTGCAGCTGGAATGTATTCTTGCTCTAAAAATTTAGCCATTTTTGCGTATGCTGGTACCAGCGTGTTCAGAATAAGCGCTTGATAGTCTTCTTCGATTTGCGCTTTATCTTTTGCTGAAACACTGTCTGGCATTTCAGCCACAGGCATCCAAAAAACACTTTGCGTATGATCCGTTACAACGTGCGCTTGGAATTGTGGCAGTAGTTTTTTGGCTAGTACTTGCGGCAAAGTCACATTTTGCTTCATACCTTCGCGCATATTTGCTTCAACACTTTCAAGCCAAGTTACAAAACCATTTGCACGGCCAATAAAATCGTCAAACTGGGCTTTAGTAGAAAACGGTTGCGCACTTTTGCCCGAGCCAAGGCTTGCAAAGGTATTATGCTGACCCGCCATTTGATCAATGGGAATTAAGTAACTAGGAAATTGCTCCGCTTCAAGTGATAGTGCTAAGTCACGCTCGAAAATTTGATAACTTAGTAGGTCTTGCCCTGTTAGTTTTGATGCGTCAATTTCAGCAAGTTTAGCTTGATACTTTTTAGTAAATGCAGTGGCTTTTGCTCTATTCTCTTCATTAATTGCCGGGCTCCACTGATTATTGTACTGAGACTCACCGACATAAGTACCTGACACAGGTGAAAATGCTAACGCTTCATCGAAGTAAGTTTCTACCAGTTGATTTAGTTTTTGATTTTCTGAGGCTTGAGCTGATTGCTCTGCTGCCGCTTGTTCGGCTGATGTTTTTTGTGTAGTTGTTTGCGTATCCATACAGCCTGTTAGTGCAAGGCCTACAGCAAACGCGAGAGAAGTTTGTTTGATCATAGCGTTCTGTCTGATTGTTAAAATTGTATACATCATATCAGCCCACAAGGCTCTGACAATACAATAAAAACAAAAAAAGCCAGCATAAAATGCTGGCTCTTAAAATTCTGCTTTAAACTATTCGTTGCCTGGTTCAGCACCTGCTTTCTCAGCTTGAATACGCATATAAATTTCTTCACGATGTACTGAAACATCTTTTGGTGCATTAACACCGATACGTACTTGATTTCCTTTTACGCCAAGTACAGTAACTGTAACTTCATCCCCAATCATTAGGGTTTCACCTACGCGACGAGTCAAAATTAGCATTCTTTGCTCCTAAATATCCAAAGTTTAAAGATTCCGTATCAATTCCATTTTACATGAATATTATTCAAAAAGTTAGAAACTTTTACTGGTCTAAAGAAAAAGCACTATGTAAAGCTCTAACTCCCAATTCTAGGTACTTCTCATCTACTAAAACTGAGACTTTTATCTCTGACGTTGAAATAAGTTGAACGTTAATATTTTCATTCGCTAATGCACGAAATAGCCTTCCTGCTACCCCAGCATTAGATTTCATTCCTATGCCAACTATAGAAATCTTAGCAACAGTTTCATTAACTGTAACTGAATCCGCATTAAGAGTTGTAAGATTTTGTTTAATTAACTTTTCTGCCAACTGCGAATCGACTGCATGTACAGTTAAAGCATAGCCGACTTTATCGCCTTTGCAGGAAAAATTACTGATCATGTCAATTTCTATATTATTATCAGAGAATACTTCTAATAATTCAGCGAGTTGTTCAGGCGTATTATCCAAATTATGCACTTTAATTAGTACTTCATCTTTACTAAACGCGATGCCTGAAACTACTTTAGAATTCATAGGGTTTTCCTCATAACTAATCAGTGTTCCGTGATCCGGCTCAAATGTTGAAAGCACACGTAAAGGTAGGTTATGCCTACCAGCAGCTTCCACTGAACGAATTTGCAGTACTTTTGCACCTAAGCTAGCAAGCTCCAGCATTTCTTCGAAGGTAACATAATCCATTCGTTTTGCTTTTGGCTCAACTCGTGGATCGGTTGTATAAACACCATTTACATCAGTATAAATTTGGCATTCATCCGCGTTAATTGCTGCTGCCACTTCTACCGCTGTTGTATCCGTGCCTCCGCGGCCAAGCGTGGTGATATTTCCTTCAATGTCACGCCCTTGAAATCCCGCAAGGATCACAATGCGACCTTGCTCAAGCTCTTGATTCAAACGCTTTGGCGGGATCATCTGAATACGCGCTTTACCAAATAGATTATCCGTCATAATACCTGCTTGATCAGCAAGTAAGCTAATCGCAGAATGACCGCGTTTGATAATCGCCATGGCAAGAAGGGCCACTGAAACTTGTTCACCGGTAGTGAGCAGTACATCGAGTTCGCGAGAACTTGGACTGGAGTCAATTTGATTTGCGAGGTTAATTAAACGGTTGGTTTCGCCGGACATTGCCGACACTACTACGACAATTTGATGCCCTTGCTGTTTAGAACGTACAACAAGGTCAGCGACAGCTTCAATACGCTCGATAGAACCAACTGAAGTGCCGCCAAATTTTTTAACTAATAACGCCAAGTTTAAGCGCGCTCACTCACCCAAGCGTTTACACTTTCAAGTGCCGAGCTTAAGTTTTCAGGTTGTGAACCGCCTGCTTGTGCCATATCTGGACGACCGCCACCTTTACCGCCAACTTGCGATGCCATGTGGTTTACAAGCTCACCCGCTTTGAACTGGCCCGTTAAGTCTTTTGTTACACCCGCAATTAGGCTTACTTTGTCGCCATTAGCAACACCTAACGCGATAATGCCAGAACCGAGTTTGTTCTTCAGATCATCAACCATGCCACGTAGCGCTTTAGACTCAGTGCCCTCAACGTTAGCAACGAGTAACTTAACACCATTAACGTCTACAACCGCATCAAGTAATGACGCGCCCGCAGCGCTGGCAAGTTTATCGTTAAGTTGCGCAATTTCTTTTTCAAGGCCTTTCGCACGCTCAACTAGCGCAGACACTTTATCTAACACATTGTTGCCATCGCCTTTCACTAACGCAGCGATTGCAGACAGGGTTTCAGCTTGTTTGTTAATATATGCAACGGCACCTTCACCCGTAACGGCTTCAATACGACGAACACCTGCTGCAATACCACCTTCCGACACAATCTTAAATAGACCAATGTCGCCGGTGCGCTTAACGTGCGTACCACCACATAGTTCAATTGAGAAATCACCAATGCTCACTACGCGTACTTCATCATCGTATTTTTCACCGAATAATGCCATTGCGCCTTTTTCTTTCGCAGCGTCGATTGCCATTAATTCAGTATTTAGATCGATGTTTTTACGGATCTCTAGGTTCACCATATCTTCGATGCGTTGTAACTCTTCTTTTGTTACTGCTTCAAAGTGTGAAAAGTCAAAACGTAAACGCTCAGGGTCATTTAATGAACCTTTTTGTGTTACATGATCGCCAAGCACAACACGAAGCGCTTCGTGTAATAAGTGCGTTGCTGTGTGGTTTTTCTTGGTGTTATCACGACGCGATGCATCAACTTGCGCATCTACGCGATCGTTGATGCCAATGCGGCCAACTACTTTACCTTTGTGCGCAAATGCATTACCAAGCTTAGTCGTGTCTTCAACAAGAAATTCGCCATTAGCGACTTTTAAAACACCTGTGTCGCCAACTTGACCACCACTTTCAGCATAGAAAGGTGTGCGGTCGAGTACAACAATACCTTGTTGACCATCTTCTAATACAGATACGGCATCCGCACCGCTAAATAGCTCAACCACAGTACCAGTGTACTGCTCGCTATCGTAGCCTTTAAATTCAGTGGTTTTCTCTGACTTTAATTGGTCGTTGTAATCAGCGCCAAATTTACCCGCTTGTTGCGCTTGTTTACGTTGCACTTCCATTGCTTCTTGGAAGCCACGCTCATCAATTGTCATAAAGCGTTCACGCGCAACGTCAGCGGTTAAATCAGCTGGGAAACCATAAGTATCGTAAAGCTTAAATACAAGATCACCTGGGATCACGTCGCCTTTAAGATCTTTTAAGCTTTCTTCTAGAATTGCTAGACCACGATCAAGGGTTTTACCGAATTGCTCTTCTTCAATACGCAGTACTTTTTCGATAATCGCTTGTTGCTTGATTAGCTCTGGGTACGCTTCACCCATTTCAGTTGCAAGTGCCGCAACTAACTTATGGAAGAAGGTTTCAGTTGCACCTAACTTATTACCGTGACGCACTGCACGGCGAATAATACGACGTAATACATAACCACGACCTTCGTTTGACGGCATCACACCATCAGCAATTAAAAACGCACACGAGCGAATATGGTCTGCAATAACGCGTAATGATTTATCTTCTAAATCTTGCGCATTAGTCACTGAAGCCGCAGCTTTAATTAAATTTTGGAAAATATCGATTTCGTAGTTTGAGTGAACGCCCTGCATAATCGCAGAGATACGCTCAAGGCCCATACCTGTATCAACAGATTGGCTCGGTAAAGGTTCCATTGTACCGTCAGCGTGACGGTTGTATTGCATAAATACTAGGTTCCAGATTTCGATAAAACGGTCACCGTCTTCTTCTGGACTGCCCGGAGGACCACCCCAAATTTCTTCACCGTGATCGTAGAAAATTTCAGAACATGGACCACACGGGCCTGTATCACCCATCGACCAGAAGTTATCAGCCGTATCGATGCGAATAATCTTGTCTTCAGCAAGTCCCATCTCTTTGTGCCAGATATCAAACGCTTCATCATCGGTGTGATAAACCGTTACTAACAGCTTGTCTTTTGGTAACTTGATTACATCCGTTAAGAACTGCCATGCAAACTTAATTGCATCTTGCTTAAAGTAGTTACCAAAGCTGAAGTTACCCAGCATTTCAAAGAAGGTGTGGTGACGTGCAGTATAACCTACATTTTCTAAATCATTGTGCTTACCACCGGCACGTACACAGCGCTGTGAACTCGTTGCACGGTTGTATGGACGGCGCTCACCGCCTAGAAATACATCTTTAAACTGCACCATACCGGCATTGGTAAATAGTAAAGTAGGATCGTTACCTGGTACCAATGAACTTGATGGCACCACTTGGTGTTGTTCTGATGCGAAATAATTTAGAAACGCGTTGCGGATTTCCGCGGTCGTCATATGCTGCATGCTACCTCTCATTCGTTTGACGGACTTGTTTGCATTGCAAATTCAATTTGTTCATGATTAAAACCTCGATAACTCATATAGCGAATGCGCTTCGCTTTTTCTTTAAAATCGAGGGAACTACTTGTATAAGCGAATTTCTTATTATATGCGGATTGGGCCTGCAGATACCAGTCTATTTCTAATTCTTCGACAATAGTTTGTACTAGGTCTGCATTAACCCCTTTTTGATACGCTTCATTTTTAATACGCATCAATCCTAAACCTTTATTTATCTGGCGTCGTACAAAGCTTTCAGCGTAACGCACGTCATCAATAAAGCCATACTCTTCACACCATGCAATTAACTCTTCAATAAACCCTGAATCTTCACAACGGCTAGTTAATTTTTTGGCGATTTGTGCTTTGGAATACTCTTGTCGAGACAATAACCAAAGCACATAATTTTTTAATTTTGCTTGTTCTTTTTCGGTCATTAAGCATCAAATCTATCGTGATTATCGCTCGGCGTGTCATCACTGTTTTGCGGTGTTGTTTGCTCGACCATGGCTGACATAAACATCGCTTGAAAAGACACAAAAAATCCAGCGTAAAGAATAGGTAAAATGAATAACAGTGGAATAAACGACAGAAACGCTGCAAACAAGATAAGCCCTGTTGAAATTGCACCAAATACACCCAGTGCTGCCATGTTGTGCCAAAACACTAATAAACTGGCTTTAATACACTCTAAAATGCTGTTGTTTTTAGAAAAGTAAACCAACGGAATGGTGAAAGCAAAACACATGGTATAAAGCGAATAAGCCGCAACTAAAACAATAATATTAGATATTTGAATGCTATCAATCACCTGCTGTGCGTGCAGTTGCACTAAATCAACATTCTGTGATTCTACTGCCTGCAAATATGCGTTAATTGGTTCACTCAGGCCTTGGAATAAGGTAGTAGTTAAAAGGGCTAATATAAAACCACCAAACAGGTGATATAACCCTAAGCGAAATAGCATTAAACGGCGCCCTGCTTCGCTGAATACATCAAACAGATCGGTAAACGCAATTTGCTTACCTTGCTGACGATTGAGCATGGCGCGATAAAAGCCTGCAGTAAAAAATGGCATTGCAAGCGCGGCTGGTAATTGAAAAATAGGCGCCACCAAAGCAATTAACGACAACACACCAATAAACAAGTGCATTAAAATAAAGGTACCCGGCTGAGCTTTGAATAACTCCCACCCTGCTTTAAACCAATTTAGTCCTGCTTTCGCCTTAAAAATACGTATTTCTACTGCCATTTTATTTTCTTATAAATGAAAACGCTCCATAAAATGGAGCGTTAATAAATCAACACGATATGCCTATGCTACTTTTTTACTTGCGTTAAATCCAGCATATGTGAACCACGTGAAACTTTTGCAGCCAAATAGGCTTCGTTTCCATCTTTTACGTGCGCAGAAGTGCCTACTTGCTCTGCAACTTCAATACCCGCTTCTGTCAATTCTTTGATCTTACGTGGATTGTTCGTCATCAATTTTACTTTATCTACACCCAACGCGGTGAGCATTAAGGCCGCATCTCTAAATTCACGTAAATCGTCGGCAAACCCTAAGTGATTATTCGCTTCATAGGTGTTCATACCTTGCGATTGCAGTACGTATGCATCAATTTTATTGTATAAACCAATACCACGACCTTCTTGGCGAAGGTATAAAATAATTCCGCCTTGTTGGTGCATAGTATGAATGCACTCTTCAAGTTGTTCGCCACAATCACAACGTGATGAATGAAACACATCACCGGTTAAACATTCTGAGTGCATACGCACTAACGGGTTTTGTTCTTTATCCGCATTGTTAAAAATTAAAGCAACATGCTCTTCACCATCTAGCAAACCATGAAATGAGACGATTTCTGCAGGGATGTTACTTTCTTTGCCAACTTTGAGCTGGACTCTTGCTCTTACTTCAGCCACGACATTTCCAACGAATAGTTTGTAATATTGTAACACTAGGCATTTAGCCGCACTAGCGTGTACGTTTATATTTGTGCATTTTTCACATTTTCAACTGTGGAAGTTCAAACACAAAAAGGCCTTTACTTATTTTAGCAAAGACCAAAACAGCCCCTAATATAAGTAATAGACCGTCAGTTGGTTCACTTTCTTGTAAGAAAAATATAAATAGGTAGGCAGATAACATAAAACGCATTGCTCTTTACACTATTTATAAAGAGCAATACACTATATTTTACAAAGACTTAAGCTTGAAGCTTAATGCGTTAGAATGGTAAGAAATTAAACGAATAATTGAGTTTAGTTTCAGACACCAACTCAGAGCCAAAATTGATCATACGAATACGATTAACCAGTTTTCGCTCTAGTTCCGCATCGTTCAAGTCACTAGATAAGATTTGGCAATCCTTAACTTGGCCATTTCCAGCAACCACAATCTCAACCGTTACCTTACCCTGTAAACTTGGGTTTTTACGTAAAGCACGTCGATAAAGGGTGTAAAAGGCCCCTTGGTTTTTATCAAGTACTGCACGAATGGCTTCGACTTTACGCTGCTCTAACGCTTCTTCACTAATGCTTTCACTGGCGGTTACATCACTTTGATAACCCCCTGTTTCAGCCACAACTTCATCTCCTAACGCCACCAGCGATTTATCGGCGAGCGCTTGCACATTCGCTTTTGCTTGCTGTTCATCGGCAATATTAAGTGGTTGTGTGGCATTCGCTTTTACGCTTACGTCTTCACTTTTAACCATTTTACGCTTTGCTTGAGCGTTAGTCACAGGTTGCGTTGATGGCGTCAATTTAAAATCATCACGCAGCGCGGCTAAATCATCCGCTAATGCAACAAGCCCAGCACGGCTGGCTTCTTCCTTCGCTTTTTCAAGCGCTCGTTTGGTCGGCGTTTTAGGTTTAACTTCAGCTTTTACTTCTGGCTTTACTTCTTTCACCGGTTCAGGCTTTTGCTCGATGGGCTTAACTTCAGGTGTTGGTTTTTCAGGCTTAGGCTCAACTTTAACGCGCTCAATCACCCGGGTTAAACTAGGCGGTATTTTGGCTTTTTGTGCTTTAGTTAACTCAGGTAGTTCGGTAATTTTAACAATCACCGCAAACACTAATGTGCAAACCAAAAAGCCGTACGTTAAGCGGGTAAATAAGCGATTGTCTGAGTTGTTATAAAGCTCAAAATGGGTATTCACTGTGGCGCTTGTCATAATTGTTCACCACCGCTTTTTTCTGCCACTTGCTCTACTGCCAAAGATAAATCTCCAAACCCTGCTTGCTGGCAGGTTTGCATAATCTTCTTTAAACGGTGATAGGCAATTTTGCCATCAGCCATAATGGTTAGCGGGCGCATATTGTCAACCGCTTCGATTGATTCTGCATGTACTTTAAGCGCATTTTCAAGTGGCGAAAATACTTCTTCGCTGGCGTTATCTAAATCATTTAAGTCAGCAATCAATTGCCCTTGCAAGATAAGCGCTTTGTTACTCACCATCAGTACCAAGGTTTCTTCTGCGAGCGCTTGTTTTGACGCTTTAGGTAAATCAATATTTTTATTTGCATCAAGCACTTGTACCGTCGATGAATTAACGATTAAGAAAAATACTAAAATCGTAAAAATATCCATCAGAGAGACTAAGCTCAACTTAGCTTGCTGATTTGCTCTGCGATGATGGCGCTCCATACGAAGTGCTCTTACTGATTTTTTCATAACGCCTCCACCAACGCATCACCTAAGGCGATATCTGGAAACAACTCAGCATCAACCACCGACGCCACAACAACGGCTTGATAACTACGAACCGTTTCCATCGTTGTAATCAGGGTTTGGTAATCTACGTCTTCGGCAATTAACAAGGTGATGTCTTTTTTATCCACCCCTTTTTCAAGCAATAGATTTTTTACGTCTTTAAGCGCGAGCTGAACTTGATCAAATGGATACGTTTCATCTTGCTTGGCAAACTGTTTAAGCGGTGCACCAGCTGGGTAGTAAATTGTGATTGCATCATTAGTTACTTCAAGTTGCAGTTCTTTTTCTTTGAGCTGCTCAGCACTTTGATTTGCTAATAATGGTGGCAATTTTAACTGCATCACGGTGATGTGCGAAAACACCATCATCATCAGCAACACAGGCACAAGCACAATCATCAAACTCATAAATGACGTAATATCCAGCTCAGCATCTTGCCTATTTGGCAACTTGCGGCGAAACATAGTCGTCCCCTTAATCTGTTTGACGTGTTTTTTGCGAAACGAGATTTTGCTTGGTTAATAAATTAAGACACTTTACGCCCGCCATTTCCAAGCCATCAATAATTTCGGTTGTTTTTGTTTGTAATACTGAGTGACAAAGCAGCAGTGGAATTGCAGCAATTAGACCAAACGCTGTAGTGTTCATTGCAACTGAGATACTTGCCGAAAGCAATGACGCTTTTTCAGCAGGATCGGCATCAGCAACCGCCGAAAAGGCCGCAATCAAGCCGATAATCGTGCCTAACAAACCAAGCAAGGTAGCAATATTGGCAAGCGTAGCTAAATAAGCCGTGCGCTTTTCAAGGCGCGGCATTAATTCAAGTACTTGCTCTTCCATCGCATATTCAATTTCTTCACGGCGCTGCGTGTGTTCAATACGCTCAAGGCCTGAACTAATAATTTTTGCCACGCCTGCATTACTCTTTTGATTAAGCACTTGCTTATAATCGCCTTTCGCTAACTGAGGCATAAGCTGTTTAAAGGCTTTTTGATTGGCTAACTTAGCACCCGTCAGCACAAAAAAGCGCTCTAGGGCAATCGCCAGTCCAATCGCTAACACGATTGCAATCGGTAACATAAAGCTACCACCATCTTGAAAAAATCTGACAACAGTATCGAAACTTTCCATTTTAAACTCCAAATGTAACCGTTAATTATTGGTTATTGTTTTTATTTTGTGATGTATGAAACGCAATCTGACGCTGTAACTTTGCAGGGTCGATTGCGGTAATTTTATGACGCGGCCTAATCGTTAATTTCGGCTTGGGTAGTGTCACTCGTGACAAGTCTTGCCACGGTAAAATTGACATAAACTTCGGCTCTTCTTGTGAGCCCGATATAGTTGTTTGTAATTCAATTTTTTTGCTTTGAGTGGATTGCTCTTTTGGTGTTTCCTTTGCCACCGAATGCACAGTAAAAAGGAGCAATAAAACACTTAAGTATCTAGCCATTTTCGTTTGCTCCGCGTTGTTTAAGTTGGTGCTCTAAATCCACAAGCCATGTCGCAACTTGGCGATAGCTTTGAGACTCCTCAGGAACAAGCATTAAGTAAGTGTTATACACCGCTACTGCTTGTTCTTTTTGATCTAAGTAAAGGTCTAGCAAAATGCCTTTATTGATATAACTTGCTGCAAATCCCGGCCAACTTGCGATTGCCGAATCATAAAGCGCAAGCGCCTCGCTAAATTCGCCCTTTTCGCGCTTCAATAACGCCAGTTCATTTGCCGCGTAGTAGTTGTATTTGTTAGCGTTTACCGCCGCTTCTAAATATTCTAAATACAAGGTGCTTTGCTCTGCTTGTTTTGCCAAGTACGCTAATTGCAAATACGCGCCAGACAGATTTGGGTATTGCAAGGTAAGGTTCGTGAAATGCTGCTTCGCTAGCGCTAATTTACCCTCTTTTTTGTAGGTAAGCGCTTTTTCGAACGCGGCTTTTGCATCATCCGATGCGCTTGTTTGCAGGTAATAGTTAGGCGCTTGCAGTAACTTTTCTTTCTCGCTTAAGGGTACCTGCACTTCGTTTGTTTCGGCAGTTTGTTCTGCTTGTTTGATAGTTTCTGGGGCTGTTTGACACGCAGCTAACGAAAACAGCAAGACCAACAAGCCATAGCGCTTAATAGAAAAAAGCTTAATAAATTGCATGATTCTCTCCGGGCTCAACTTCCTTTTTAGCAAAGCGCGCGGGCATTAGCTTTGCTAACGCGGTGAGCGTTTTTTTGATCCATTCGTCATAAAGACCTGAATACAGTAATTGATTATTGCGTGCGTACAATTCTATTGCCTGATCTTCAAAGGGTATCGCTTGCTCTTCAAGTAACAACTCGTACTGTTCTAACGCAAGATCTTTAAGCTGCTTTGGCCTTTCTGACGACATAATATCTTGCGCCATCAGGTGGTAGATTTGTGCAATCTTAAAATTCGCTTGCGTGGAGTACTGGCCAAGTGCGTAATCCGCCAACTGTTGATAACGCTCAAGCGCCACAGTCATATGTTTACGCTTGCGCGCTAAACTTGTTTTTAGCGGTACGGTTAATTTACTTTTTTGGTAAACATAAAACGCATCGTTAGCAAAGACCTCGGTTGCTTTAGCGGCCTCGGTTTTAGCCCAAGTGAGTTCACTCTCGGGGGCAACTTTATAAGCGGCGATAATTTTGTTTAACCAAAAGCGACGTTCACTGGCTTTATTTTGTTTTTGATAAATATTTGCCAGTTCCACTTTTGCCTGCAGGTTTTGTGCGAATGGTGTTGGGTAACTGTGAGCGTATGTACGAAACTGCAGACGCGCATTTTCAATATCGCCCATATTGCGATAATGCTCAGCACTTTGATAGAGCGAAATACGACGCGTATTTTCATCACTGTGGCTAGTTGCAAGATAAGCGTACTGCGCAGCCAGCTTATCGCCTTGTTGTGTATTTTTATAAATCGCTATTTTTTGCGTTTGCAGCGACTCAATATTTTTTGACGTTGGATAACGTATAATAAAATCGTCGACCCACTTGCTCGCTTGGCTAAATAACTGCAACGATATGAGGTATTGCGTTAAATTGTATTGTACTTGCTCACGGTACAATGTGGATGGCAACAAGGTTAACAGCGCAATGTATTTATCTGCTGCGAGCTGCACATTGGTCGCCGCCACAGCTTCAGCCTGCTTAATCATACTTTGCGCTAGATTTTCGCGCACTAAAGATGCTTGCTCTGATGACTTTGCTAACAACTGCTTGTAAGCACTCTCGGCGCTTGCATAATCTTGTAAATTGTAATGGCTGTGTGCCGCTAGCAGCTGCGCTTGATACATTTCAGAATCAGATAAACTAAACTGTTCAACGTGCGCAAACTTTGTTAGCAAAACATCATACATTTGACGTTCAAATAATAAATTAAACGCTTGTAATACAACAGTACTTGCCGATTTGTGCGTGCTGAACAAAGTTGCAAACTTAAGCCAGTTATCAACGACTTCAACTACAAATTCGTGTTGTCTTGCGTCACCGCGTTGTGATCTTTGTTTATTAGCAAGCTGTGTTTTGTAAATTGATACAACTGCAAACCCTGCATCACTTTGGTATTTGTTCGGCTCGGCTGAATAGGCAATTGTTTGGTACTCAGATAACGCTTTTTGCCATTGCTGACTTTGATACAAACTCTCAGCTAACAAGTAATGGCTGTCGATATCGCCTTGTTGCTTTAGTTGTAAGGTGTCGAGATAACGCTGATAACCTATAGCGGCTGCGCTAAACGCAGTAATCGCGTTTTCATTTTGCTTAGCAAGTTGTTGCCCTTGATAATAACTGCGATCTGCGTATTTCTTTTCAAGAGTCTTTAAGGCAAGATAATGTGCATCTGTTGGTTCCGTCGCTAAGTAGGTGCTGCCAACACCAAATTCGCGAATAAATTGCTGCTCATAATCCGTTAGTAATAATTTAAAGTTCGCTTTTTTAAACACCGACATTTGCGCCAAGGCAAAATCTACTTTGTGGTTTGGCTCTGGCGATGTGGTAATAAAGCTCTGATAGGTTTTGGCCGCATCAAGATAGCGTTTTTGCTCGATATAGTAATTTGCCAGCGAGTCAAAATTCATAAAGCTAAACGCTTGCCAACCATACTGCTGATAATGAGAAACCGGATCTTGTTCAAAATCACTATATGAGAAAATCACACTCATAATACGCAATGTATCCGCTACTAAATAACGGTCGCTATTATTAAGCTGTTCGATATTTATTACCGTCTTACCATCTTGCTCAAGGGCAAGACTAAGTACTTGCGTAAAGCTATTAAGCGATGCTTGATAGTTAAACAATTTAAAATCTGACCATGCCAGCATATAGCGCGATGTACTGACAAGTGGCGAGTCGGGATAACTTTCAACCAGCGTTAGATAACGATTTTTCGCTTGCTCATACTGCTTTTGGTTAAACATGTATTCGCCTTGGCGGAAAATCAGCTCTTCATTATGGGCAAAGTCAGGATAGTCGCGAATTAGTTCGCTCGTCACATCAAATGCCGCTTGCTGATCCCCTTTTAAGAAATACGCTTTGGCTAATTGATAAAGTACCTCATCTCGCCCATCTAGTGCTTCAGAGTTTGCCAACAACGCCAAATACTGATTAACCGTATTATCAAAGTAACCAGAATCTTGTGTTACACCTTGTTCTTGCGCGAGTTGCTGTTGTTCTAAGCTTAACTGGGCTAAGCGACTATTCGCTTGTTGTCGTGCACTTGCTTTAGGTGCAAGCGCGACAATTTCTTGATATGCAGCAGCAAGTTGCTCAGGTGTAGGTGCAGCTTCTGTAACCGTGGTTTGTGGTAACTCTGTCGCTAAGTCGAGTTCTCCCAAAGTGTTACGTTTAGCCGGTTCTGGCTGCGTTAAAAAGCACGCAGTCAAACTCAATGACAATACACTCACAGTTAAGCGCTTCATAATGCGTCACCTTTGCTACTATCTACCTGCATTGCCAGTGCTTCAAGCGCGATACTACGCATCACTTTTAACTTAAATTGGTCATCGGCTAAAAACTGTGATGATGCCTTTAAGTCGTCCAACAGTAGCTGTTGAATTTCAGCGACTTGCTTATTAATCAGGGTATTTACACTTTGTTGGTTTAATGCCAATTGTTGCTGCGTTTTTGCCAACCGTTCATTAAGGGCATTAAAATCCCGTTGCGATTCAATTAACGCTTGGCTGTTATTATATTGCGACTGTGCTTTATCTAGCATAAATTGCGCTTGTGCAAGTTGCTGCTTATGCGCTTGGTAGCGCTCGTCAAATTGATAATCTTGCTGCCATACTAAAATACCTTTTAAGCGTTCTAAACGCGCTTGTTGCGATGCGATATTGCGAGACGATTTGAGTGAGTCAATTTTATGTTGGGCTGATAAAATACGCTTTTGCGCTTGCAGTTCTGTTTTATTTAATAAGCCACTGCGAGTATTTTTAGCCTTATTTAATGATGCTTGTAACACTTGCAACTGCTGCTGTTGCTGGCGCAAATCAGATAAGTAGTTTGGTAAATTAGTAGCTTGGATAATGCGATTTTGACGGGCTGCCTTTTCTTGCAATAACGCAGCATAATTAGTGAGCTGACGCTGTTGCACATTAAATTGCGAAGCTAATTCTGTTAACTCAAAAAGTGCATGGCGTTTTGCATCAAAATCATCGCTTAACAATCCAACATGAAGTATATCCATGTAACCTTTAAGCGCAGTGTCATTTTGTAATGTATCACGCAGCCATGCCGTATTATTGACCTGTTTATTCACCGCATCTAAGCGCGTATTAAAGGCGACAAATTGCTGCTCTGCGGCATCTATTGCATCAACAGCGAGTGCAAAACGTTCAGTACTAACAAACACATGTGCTTTAGCGGTTAATGCCTGGTGCTTCGCAAACACATCTCCGCTTGTTGATTCAATAATAACATTCAGAGCCGCCAAGGCTTTGGCGTATTGCTGCTGCATTAATAAGCTCGCAGCTAATCCGTATAACGCTTCGTTAAACCAAAGCGACTGCTGTGATACTTGCGAAAATGCCTGTTCGGCATGCGTTGCTTGGTCATTTTCTAAAGCGGCATAACCTAAAGCGAGAAAGCTTCTATCAAGTAATGCATGCTGTTCTTGGTCTAATTCTGGCAATGTTAATAATGCCAGCGCCGCATCTTGATTGCTTGGTGAACCAACTAGTATGTTATGGGCAAGGTAGTGATGTAATTGCCTTTCAACGGGCAGCTGCGATAACGCAGTATTTGCCTGTGCAGGATTACTAAGAGCTAAGCCAAGTCGCCCTTGTAAATAGTAAAAGGTGTTATGCCACGCTATGTCTTTTGTCGGAGGCGTAATTTCTGATAGCGTTTGCTGTGCAAGCTTCGCGTCGTTATTTGCAAAATAAACCCGCGCTAATTGCAATTTAGCGTAATTCAATAAGTCTTGGTCTTGCTCACTCAGTAATGCGTTAAAGTCACGTGCTGCCGTCATATGCAAACCATATGAAAATGCAGCGCCGGCTTTTACAACTTGAGCATCAACACCTGGGTGGTCAATGCCTCCTTTCGCATCTGCAATAGCAAATTCGGTGAGTGCTTGCTGGTAGTTTTGCTGGTAAAGCTGATACAAAGCAACACCATACTTCTCGTCACTTACAGCAGCTTGTTGCGTGGAGTTGGGTTCAGCATTCGCTTTGACCGCTAGCGCGAGCAATGTGGTAACAACCAAGGTTCTCATGACTTACTCAATTTCTCGAATAGTGAAATCTGCTTGTTCTTTCGCGCTGTTTGCGCTGATCACCAGCTCAATTGCTTTTGCCTCATCATCTTTATTAAAGGTTAATGTAGCTGCACGTTTAATATCACGACCTTGCGGCCCTTTACCAATAACATAAGCAGTAAGTTGGTGCTCACCTTGCTTTACATTACCTTGGTACAAACGATGTACCCCACCTTTAGCAAGCGCGTTAACTTGCTTTTCGGTATATAGATAATGAGTCGCTAGCTCGTCATCAACCATGAGTTTAATTGAGTCAATGGTGAACAGTTCACTAGCATCCATCGCGACATAGAATGCAATTTGCGTCGCCGGTGGATAAAGTAAATCTTCTTCTAAAATAAATAGGTCTCGATTGAGCGCAATTGCTTGCTGTTTTAAGTTTTCAATTTGCTCGCTAAGTGGCTTATTATCAACGCTGTACACATTAAGGCTAAGCACAGTACACAACATAATTAAGGTGTTTTTTAGCATGGTTTTCATTGTTACTTTTCCCTAGTACCAAAGCGACACATAAGCTCTTAGCACATTTGCTGAGAAACTATAAAAATCTTCTTGCCCCGGATTATCCGTTTGTAGCACGTTTCTAAAATCGTCATAGTCAAAACGAATATGATCCCACGCAAAGTTTACGCTGGCACTTTTTATCAAGCTGGAACGATCAAAAGTATGTAAATAACGTGCTTTGAGCCCAATGGTTAAATCATTAAAAGAACTCATTTCTTTATCACGTGCCATAAAATTAAACTGATCTTTTCTATCAAACATATCTCGATAAAAGTCGGCTTTGCTTTGCGTGTAATGGCGCACATGAAAATCAATTAACCAATTATCATATAACGCCTGACTGTAACCGAGCTTATAGTTACTGGCAGCTATGCCCCAAGTATCACTAAAATAACGAACTTCACCGTATAGTGCGGCGTTGATTGGCAAAAAATAGCGGGTTCTGAGCGCTGCAGCATTGCTGGTGCGCGTTTCAGGGTAAATCTCGGTAGCGTAGCTGTAGCCAAGTGCAGCGGTGTCATCACGATAGCGGTAAGAGCGGTACGGGTTATTTAAATAGCCCTGTTCGGTAATCGCCTCAATATTGAAATCAAAGGTCCAGTTTTTGCTCGCCACTTGCGACCAAGACAATGCATAGTTGGCGCGCTTCACTTCTTCACTAAAAAGCGCATTGCCGTTTTGCATCACAATATCGTCGCCTTGGGCATAGCTCAAACTAAGCACCGATAAATCACCAAAAAAGCTCTGACTAACAGCCAGTTTGTAGCTTTTTGCGTCGTAATCATTTTCTTGCGATTGGCTGTAACCAAGTGAGAACAACGTTTTTTCATTTAGAAAATCGACGCCTACAGACTGCTCGTCACGTTCTTCTTTATAAGGGCTGGCCGTTGCCAATACGTCAATTGATGCCGAACTTACCGAGTCCACATAATAATTAGCCGAAACCGATACCGCTTTGGAAACTTTTTTACGAATTAAAATCGACGGACCGTCAATGCTCATGCCGCCACCATCATAACTGTGGTACATCGCATCAACACGATCTTCCGGTAATACCGCCGCGCAAATACTTAAACTCACGAACATAAAGCTCGCAACAAGGTATTTAAATAGATTAGTTACAGCCACAGCCACCACCTGATGTGCCTTCTGCACCCTTTGCGCCTTCCCGTGCTTGATAAACATGGTGAATGTAACCCGATTCAACTGCATCAAGCTGCCACTGCATAACAGGTTGTGCAAGGTTTTCACGCTCATACGGTTTTACCCACGGCTCAAAGCCATCTGTTGCAGCACAGCCGGTTAGCAATAAAGTAAAACAAATCGCAATTAATTTATTCACGGATCAATGCCTTAACCATTTTCTTATAGAGTTTTTCATCGCCAGCCTGATAGCCATAATGGACATAGCGTAAGTTGCTATTGCGGTCAATCACAACCGTTGTTGGCATGGCTTCTACATCGTAAAGCTTACTAACGGTATTTTGCTCATCAAGCAAAATTGGAAAAGACACGTTAAGCTCATTAATAAACTCTTTTGCCTTTTGGTTTTGCTGTTCCACATTAACGCCAAGCACGGTAAAGCCTAAATCGCTGTATTTAGCGTGTAACTCGTCAAGTAATGGCATTTCTTTACGGCACGGTCCGCACCAGCTCGCCCAAAAGTTAATCAGTACAACCTGACCACTTAGCTCTTTTAAGCGCACGTTATCACCGCTTAACGCCTTTAATGTAAAGTCGGGCGCACTTTTATTGAGCTCTGCCGATGTTGCATTGCCCACAAACATGCTGGTTAGAAATAATGTGATGATGATTATTATTTTTTTCATTAAACAAATACCTTAGAAATAAACGCTTAAGCCAAGCGTAAATGCGAGGTTATGCACAGTTTCAGGATCACCTAAAATGTCACTTTCAAATACGTAGTCGGTCATATCGATTTGCACCGTGACAAAATCGTTCAGCAACATGCGGTAACCCGCACCAACAGATACCGTAAAACGGTCGTCACCACCAAATTCGGTGGTGCCTGCGCCTAACGTAAAATAGTAAGCACTATTAAGCGTGAGGTTCTGTGACACAAAGGTTTCGCCCTTAAGGTTATAACCGATACCTAAATCCAGTAACTGATAATCGCGCTCTTCATCTGTCAATAATTTTGCGCCACCGCTAAGCTTTTCGTAGCTTGTTTCTCCGGCGGTTGCTGTGCCGTATTTAAAATAGCTAAAAAAGTCTTCATTGATGTGATACGCCAACTTTGCACCCGCCAGCGAAGTCGATGAAAAGTCAGCAATTGAGATAACGCCACCATAAACACCAAATTCAAAATCATCGCTATCTATCTGCGCTTCTTCTATATCGGTACGTGCTATTTGCGGGTCAACAACTGGGCTTACTTGTTGCTCATTATTTGCGTTACTTGGCGCTGAAAAAGTCAATGCTAAGGTTGCTAACGCAGTTAGAAAAATACCGTGATACCTAATTTCCACAACTCTAAATCCTCTGTAACATCACGCTCGGTAAGTGCGCTAAAACGTTTGTATTCTGCTTTAAAGACAAAACGACTGGTAATATATGTGTTTAAGCCCACAGTGGCGCTTAATAAGTCTGACTGTCTGGTTTCATCGCCACCACCAATAATCGGTGTTTTTGGCGTTGTCCAAACCTGACCTGCACCGATACCTAAATAAGGTGAAAAGCGCCAATGGGGAAATGGGTGATGGAAAACCGATAAATCAACTAGCTGATTTTTTGCCACTGAACCAAGTGCATAGCTGTACTCTAATTGACTCGATAAATGACGCGTAAAACGCCAACTCGCATTAACTGACTGGCTATTTACACCTTCCAACTGGCCAAGACCAATACCAAAGCTAAATGTCTGGTTTTCAAATGCATCAAGCGTTGCGTCTGTCACTAAAAAAGGTTTACCGTCTAATGTTAAGGTTTCAACCAATTCTTGTTGTTTTGCCCAGCCTTGTTGCCCATTTTCTAGGGAAATTAAATACCAAGATGTATGGCGCTTAATAACCGTAATGGTTTCGTTTTTTTCTGCGACATAAATAATCGGGTAACCGCGCCCTGCGCCGCTGTGAATATTTAAAAACGGTTCTTTTACTGCTAGTTTTAGTGATTGCGCAGCCGTTTCAAAACTAAACAGTAATGCCAATAGTAAGAGCCACTTCGTCATTACTCTTCCTCACTGTAAAATGGGCTGTTGGCGTATTGCGCACCGATATCGAGCCACTGCCAAAGCAGCGACTTTTCCGCCTCTGATAAATAGTTTGCATGGCTGCCTGCTGTGGCGAACAACGTATTAAAGCGCGTATTTGCAGCGGCGCCAGCCACACTCAATGCAGGGCGAATAGTGACTGTAACCTGCTCAATAATCGGGTTACCGTCTTCATCTAAAATTAAATTACCGTCTTCATCGACTAAATAAACTGGATTACCATTTTCATCGAGCCTGTCGACTAATTTATCAATCAAAATACCGTCAACCAATTCTTGTTCGTTGTCGTTAAAAAACAGTTCACGGTAGGCTATCGCGTGCTGGTTATTCTCATTTGAAGGCGACAAGCTTAAATCTAACTGTGCTGCAGGGATTTGCGCATCGCCATTTTCATCGCTTGTAATATGGCAATTTAAACAGCGGAAATTTGCCACTTCATCGCCATTTGCATCGAGTTGAGGTCGTGATAATGCAAATAGTGGCGCAATATGCTCGGGAAAATGAATCGATAAGCGGCATAGGTTTGTCCAATTTTGTGCACACGCATCAGTAAGTGGTGATGCCGTTTCAAGGCTTACCAAGCTACCTGTTAAGTCAGCCTCTGCGGCAATACCTTCACGCCAAACATCTGGGAAAATTGGCTCTGGGCTCAGCGTAGGTAAGCCAACAACACGGGCAAAACTTTGCGCCATAGTTTCACCAATTTGTGCGTCAATATCACCAAAACTCCCTACCCAACTGGTAGAAGCAGCGCCTAAATTAACACTGTTTTGCTGCGCAACCTTACCATGTGGCAATTCATTGGTACTTTGATGGCACCCATTACAAGTGCGCGTTTCGCCGGCTTTAAGTTGCAGCCAACTCTCGTGACGACCACTAATACGCTGACCATCACGATTTAATAATTCAAGGGAAAATGGCACATCGGCTGGCACTTTGACATAGACAGAACCATCTGGGGCAACTGGCGCGTAACCCAAAATATCACGCATTGATTGACCACTACTTCGACCAAACAACGCGGTAGAAAAGTTATATTCATTTCTATCTGGAATAGACACTGGCTTTATTACACGTACCGCATAAACGCGTTCAGCATTGACGCTTGGATCTGAAATGGTTGTAATATTTGGGTTTGCAGTATCTTCGCCGGAAAAATCGTACACACTGCGAATATGAATACTGCCCATTTGTTCGTTTTGCAAACTTAAATCTGACGGGTATTCAGTCTCAAGTGGGGCGTTTTTCGATTCAAGTACCACTACCTCTTCGATTAATTTATTTTGTTCAGCTAATACTACGGGTTTTTGTGTTTTAGTGGTTTCATCGTAAATCCACAAGCCAAATAAATCAGGGGCGGCTTGCGTGTTTTCATCGTTTAACAAGGCCTCAGTGCAGGGAATTACATTATCACTATTATTTGGGTCGATAACCTGACACTGACTCCACACCACAAGACTGCGTTGAGATTCATCAAAAATAGGTGTAAACCAGTGATACTTACCGGTAAGTGCCAGTTCACCTTCTAGCGGACTTAATGCGAATAATGACGAGCTAAATGCGGACTGCTGAGTTTCATTACCATCATGAAAACGTCCATTATCCATAAATTGTTCGCTATCGAGATAGTAGAAATCTGTGCTTGGTAATTCACTGTCACCATCTCGCAAACCAATCACCAGTTTGCCATTAGGTGCTTGCTGTAGACTTGCTATTGCCAAGTCATTTGGGTAATCAGAATGGGCGCCAAAAACGAGCTCCAACTGCTTACCATCTGAGTCTATTTGATAAATATGTAAGCCACGATTGCGGCCTCGATGTTCGTACCTTACAAACGCAATTTTACCATTTTGTAATACCTGAGGATAAAGGTCGTGACCTTGGCTATATGATATTTGTTTAATATCACTACCATCTTGCTCCATGACATGCAGTGTAAGTGCTTTTTCACGAAAGTTGTCGCTTAGTGCCTGATATTGCGGTTTGCCTTCATCAAGCAGGCGGGCTTTGTTGCCTTGCTGTCGGTTAGAGCTAAATAAAATACGACCATCTGGCAGGAAAACGGGGAATACGTCATCGCCTTCTTCTGCAATCAATTCATCGCTAATTAGTTTTGTCGCCTTGTCGCTTACTACGTCATAAAGCCAAATATTCCACTTCGGCTGCATATCATCAGAGGCATCTTCAAGCTCTGGCGCACGTAAACTAAACACTAATTTATTGCCATCTGCTGATGCCGACACGTGCTTAATATCAATAGGCTGTTCGAACAATGTGCTAGAAATATTTACTAACGGCGCATCGACACCCGCGAGTTTTTTTAAATAAAGCGCAGCTCCGGGGTTAAAAAGTGTTGGATCTTCAATTGAAAAGCTGACTGATTCACTAGTGTCTCGAATAACAAATGCAAGGGGAACTTCTTCGGCGATTGGATCTTGTACTTGTGGCTGCTGCTCAACAACGTCACTGCCGCACCCTGTTAGTAATAACAGTACAAATAATTTTAGCAGCTTACTCACTACCCTTTCCCTATTAAAACAAAACCCTAAAGCGCCACCAAACAAATTAATTATTTAGTATTATTTTAGAATGAAAAATTAGCAATATAATATTATTGCACGCAAAGATATTTTTACAATAACTTTTCTTTACTGTTTACGCATTAACAATGTTAACATGCGTACCTCTATCAAGGTCAACTAGCAAAATGGATATGCAATTATCACACAATACATCTTCTCCCCATTTATTTAGTAAAACGCTAGTGCTGATCTTAGCGATGAGCGCAAGCTCGGCATTTGCGGGTGTTGAAGAACAAGCCAATCGCATACATACCCGTTTAACAGGCGTATCACCGAGCGCTACTGTACTTGAAAATATGGTCAGTTTACTTGAAGCAGGTAAAGGCGATGATGCCGCTAAGCTTGCTATGGAAAATGACGCTTTTTACCGCGTGACTTTAAAAGATTGGGTGACACCCTGGACCAATCGCGACTTTGATGTACACCAGCCGCTCAACGACTACACCGCCACCATTATGGGCGTGGTAAGGGATGACTTAGACTTTCGCTCTATTTTATTTGAGGACATTATTTATACGGCCGCCGCAAGTGCTAATGTGCCGAATTATTCAATCAGTAATAATGATCATTACGCTGCACTTGAGCAAAGCGCCCTTAATTTAAAAGACACGCTGACGCGCCAAACACAATCAAGCGTGACTAATTTACCCATTGAAGCGACGAGCGGAGTAATTACTTCGCGTGCTGCCAGTAAAGCATTTTTTATTGCTGGCACAAACCGAGCAATGTTTCGCTATACCTTTATCAATCATATGTGTACCGACCTAGACGCACTTAAAGATACCAGCATTGCAACTAACCGTATTCGCCAAGATGTCAGCCGCAGTCCTGGTGGCGATAGCCGGATTTTTATGAACTCGTGTAGCGGTTGCCATTCAGGTATGGATCCAATGGCGCAAGCCTATGCTTATTATAATTTCGAGTACGATCGCGATAACGATCTTACTGGCGAGAATGGTCAATTGAGTTACCAAGCCAATACCGTGCAAGGTAAATACCATATCAATAGCGAAACATTTAAGTTTGGCTTTATTACTGAATCCGATAAATGGGACAACTATTGGCGACAAGGGTTAAACCGCCGTTTGGGTTGGGATGAACAACTTTCAGGAAGCGGTAATGGCGCAAAAAGCTTAGGTAAAGAAATCGCCTACAGTGAGCAATTTGCCAGTTGCCAAGTAAGTAAAGTGTTTGAAAAAGTGTGTTTACGCAAAGTACAAAATCAACAAGATGCAACCACACTTGCAACAATTACCGATACCTTTAAAAGCTCAGGCTACAAACTAAAAACCGTGTTTGCTGCAACTGCCAACTATTGCAAAGGAGATTAACATGCGCATTTTTTTATCGCTTTTGCTAATGGCATTACTGAGTGGCTGTGGCTCAGATTCTGAAGTAAAAGAACAACCAAAACCTCCTATTGATGATTCGGGAGAGTTTGTTTACTCAGGCCCTGCCGCAGAAACCGCAGACATACAAAAATTTAAAATAGCTGTTTGGGATAACCTTGTTGGTAATGATAAATGTGGTGCGTGCCATAATGAACAAGGTCAATCCCCGCAATTTGCAAGACGCGACGATATAAACCTTGCCTATGGTGCAATTAATGGGTTGATCAATTTAACCTCACCAAAAGACTCATTGTTAGTAACAAAAGTGGCGGGCGGTCATAACTGTTGGCAACAAAGCGATAGCGTATGCGCCGATATCCTTACGACTTGGATAAGCGAATGGGCGCAAACAGATAATACTGCGACCACCATCGACTTTGACGACCCAATTCTTAAAGTCCCCGGTAGCAGTAAAAGCTTTCCTGCATCAAGTGCATTATTTTCCACGTATGTTCACCCGATTTTGCAGCAAAACTGTGCAAACTGTCATAGTAGCAGTGCGGCATTTCCTGTAGCGCCCTACTTTGCTGAACCCAATGCAGACGCTGCTTATCAAGTTGCACAAGCAAAAATTGATTTAAACCAACCTGAATTATCACGTTTTGTACTGCGTTTAGGCAGCGAATTTCATAACTGCTGGTCCGATTGCGAAAGCGATGCAGCCCTTATGCAAAACGCTATTACGCAAATGGCCGATGCAATTCCAACGAATCAAGTTGATGATGCATTAGTGCTCAGCAAAGCATTAAAACTCACCGAAGGCATTGTTGCTAACAATGGTAACCGTTTTGAGCAACACATTATTGCCAAGTGGGAATTTAAATCAGGCCAAGGGTTTACTGCCTACGACACCAGTGGCGTTGAGCCAGCTGCTAACTTAACCTTTAATGGCGATGTCTCTTGGGTTGGTGGTTGGGGCATTAAACTCAATGGAGGCCGCGCGCAAGCATCAACTAGCGCGAGCGCGAAACTACACAAAATGCTTACAGCCACAGGTGAATTTAGCCTTGAAGCATGGCTTGTACCTGACAACGTGACACAAGAAGGCCCTGCACGGATTATTAGTTATTCAGGGGGTGACGATCGTCGTAACTTTACGCTCGGCCAAACACTTTATAACTACGACTTTTTATTACGTGATAACACCACCAGCAGTAATGGCGAGCCAATGTTATCAACGCCTAATAATGATGAAGTACTGCAAGCTACCTTACAGCATGTGGTACTGACCTTTGATCCGGTCAATGGCAAACGCATTTACGTTAATGGCAACTTGATATCGCAACAAGAAGATAATCAAGGCGTACTGTCTAATTGGGATGCAAGCTTTGCCCTTGTCGTTGGCAGTGAGACCAGCAGTAATTTTAAATGGCGTGGTCAAGTGCGTATGATGGCCCTTCACAATCGCGCGATTACACCTGAACAAATTGCTCAAAACTACGATGTGGGTGTCGGTGAGAAGTTCTTTTTATTATTCTCTGTAAGCGAGCTCATAGACTTACCGCGCAGTTACATTATTGCAGAAGTGAGTCAATTCGATAGTTATAGCTACTTGTTTAAAGAACCATTTTTCTTGTCACTTGATAGCAATGTATCACCACAAGCCATTGCACTTGAAGGCATACGCATTGGTATTAATGGCAAAGAAAGCCCATTAGGACAAAGCTTTGCAAACCTTAAAACAACCCTAGGCAGTAATTATTCAAGCCAAATTGGGCAGCCGCTTTCACGCTTGGGTAGTTTAATTCCCTTAGAACAAGGCCCCAATAACGATGAGTTCTTTTTGTCGTTTGATGTACTGGGTGAGCACCAATTTGTCAGAGTGCCAGGTGAATTACCGCCTTTCCCCATTGAATTTCCAGCTGAGCTCAGCAGCGATATCGGCATAAAAGCATTTTCTGAAATTAACTTTTCAATGGCCCAAATGACGGGGGTAAGTACAAAACTTACTGAAATAGCGCAAACCTATGAACAGTTAAAACAACAGTTACCTACCGTAAATACCCTTGATGGTTTTGTTGCAGCTAACCAAATGGCGATTTCACAATTAGCAATTAAGTACTGTAGCGCGTTTATCGACGATCCTGCTCTGCGTTCAAACGCATTTGCAGATTTCGACTTTAATACAACACCCGATATGGCATTTACGCCTGAGCGCACTTTGCAATTTAGCTCTGGATTATCGCATTATTTGCTTGGCCAAGAACTCGCATCAGCACCGCAATACGACAGCATGCAACAAGAATTAAACGCACTTATTCAGCGCTTAAATCGCTGCCCTCAAGACTGTGATGCTGCGCGTACTTTAATTATCGCTAAAGCCAGCTGCTCGGCAATCGTTGGCAGCGCAGCAACAATAATTAAGTAATGGAAATGTTATGAAAAAACAAAATCATATTCTCAACCCAGATACACCATTACTGCACCAAGATCACAGTAAACCAATCAGCCGTCGCGATTTTATCGCACAGGGGTTTGCCGCAGGATTAGGCACGTTTTTTAGTGGTTCACTGTTTAGTTTATTCTCAAGCCCGCTGCAAGCACAAAGTACACTTTCCAGTGATTTAGAAGCGCTAAAGCAAAGTTGTGGTATTGCCACCTCTGGCGCTGGAAAAATTCCCTTTATTTGCTTTGATTTGGCCGGAGGCGCAAACATCGCTGGCTCAAATGTACTGGTTGGTGGACCCAACGGGCAAATGGATTTTTTATCGACCGAAGGCTACAGCAAACTCGGTTTACCGGGCGATATGATCCCACCAATCGCCAATGCACAAACTGGGTTAAGCGATTTTGTTAATAGTGAACTGGGATTGGCATTTCACTCAGACAGTCAATTTTTACAAGGCATACTTGAAAAAGTATCCGTGACTAATCGCGCCAATATTAATGGAGCGGTGATCCCAGCACGCTCTGAAAATGATACCGGCACTAACCCGCATAACCCTATGTTTGGCATAAACCGTGTTGGCGCCGATGGCTCACTGCTGAGTTTAGTCGGTTCTCGTAACTCCGACTCCGGAGCGAACTCTATGTCGCCCGATAGTTTGTTTGATGCGGCCAAACGTCCTACCAAAATAGACAGGCCCAGTGATGTTACAGGCCTTGTCGATACCGGTGATTTAGTTGGTTTACTTGATCAAAGTGATGCCGTTGCGGTGATGGAGTCCATTCAACGCATTAGTGATATGAAGCTAAACAGCGTCAGTACTCAAATAAGCCGTGATGATGTTCTGAAAGACTTGGTACGCTGCGGTTACGTTAAAACCGCAGATATTACTGACCGTTTTGGTAACCCAGACAACTTGAATCCGATGACAGATGCATTGATCACCGGTGACAATGCTATTTTTACTGCCGAAGAACTTAACCAAGATGGCGAGTTTAGAAAAACAGCCTCGATTATGAAGTTAGTGCTTAACGGTTACGCCGGCGCAGGTACTATCACTATGGGTGGTTTTGATTACCACACTGGCGATAGAGCGACTGGTGAAATTCGCGATTTACGTGCAGGGCGTTGTATGGGCGCATGCTTAGAATATGCCGCAAGACTTGGCGTGCCACTAATGATGTATGTTTACAGTGATGGCTCTGTTGCCAGTAACGGTATGATAGACGATTCGGAATTTGGCCGCGGTAAAGGTGTTTGGACAGGCGACAACTCATCAACCTCAGCGTCGTTCTTCTTGGTCTATAATCCTCAAGGTACGCCACAGTTGTTAGGTGCAACACCAGAGCAACAAGCTAAGCGCCAACAAATTGGTTATATGCGTCGCGATGCGTCAGTAGAAACCGCATCGGGACCTGCAGCCAACAATGTTAACTTACTAGTTGAAACCGTTATTCTCAATTACATGGCACTACATGGTGAGCAAGGCAATTTTGTTAATTTATTCCCGATGCATGGCTTAGGTAACGCCAGATTAATGGACAGTTTAATTGCGTTTGAGCCGATTGCGTAATTACCAACGCACTCGGCGACGCCTCTTTAATGGGCTAACAAACCATTTGAAAAGTGCAGCTTGCGGTCTTTATCAATAATCAACGCCTCAAAGTTTGGCATTGAATTTATTAATGCCAAACCATCCTTTACACCTAGCACAAAAACGCTGGTCGACAGCGCGTCTGTCATCACACCTCGTTGACCAATAATCGATACACTTCGAACTTTAGCAGCTGAATGGCCAGTTTTTGGATCAATAATATGATGATGACGTACGCCATCTTGAATAAAGTAACGTTCGTAATCGCCCGAGGTAGAAATTGCTTCATTCTCCATCGGTAATTGAATGGCGTGTTTGCCTTTTTTACGCGGATCTTGAATGGCGAGTAACCACGGCCTGTCTCCGTGTTTGCCAAGTGCTTTGGTATCTCCACCCGCACTTACCAACGCCGAATCGATGCCCTGACTCTGTAAAATTGTAATGGCATTATCAACAGCGTAGCCTTTTGCAATGCCGCCTAAATCAATTTTCATGCCCTGCTGCCTAAAATGCACTGTTTGATTTTTGTCGTTTAGCTCAACTTGACGATAATCGATTAAGGCTTGGTTGGTGTCTCGCACTTGATTACTAGGTGAAATACGCTCGCGATAATTATATAAAAAGCCGACACTGGCAAAGGTAATATCGAATGCACCCTTGGTTTGTGCTGAAATTAGTTGGGCTTGTTTGATTAATAGATATAACTCATTACTGATTTTAACTGGTTGGATTGCCGCATTTTTATTCACACGGTAAAGCTCACTGCTATTTATGTAGGGGCTCATTAGCTGATTAATTCGTTCCATTTCATCAAAAACGGCCTTAATGGCGGCTTCACCATGGCTTTTATCATGATGCCAAAGTGTTATTTTGACTGATGTGCCCATAATTGCTTTTTCATCGGATAGCCATTCACCGTAACAAAAAATTGGGAAAATCAGTAATATGAGCAGTAACTTTCGCAAAACCAAGCCTAAAATTTATAATTGAACAAATTAGCGTTCTATTATGCTCAAATATTTGATAATGATAAACGTAATTCCTTTGATTTAGCTCTAACATGAGAAATAAAGACCAAGTATAATGGCGCCACTCGTTGATTAAGGTGCTTATAATGATCGAAATTGATAGTAAGGTTCTTACTGATCTAGAATCTGGCTTTACGATTCCCCCAAAACCTGAATTACTGCAATTACTGCAAACTGAATTAAATAGTGATTCGCCAGAACTTAACAATATTGCCAATATTGTGGCTGGTGATGTAGCCATTGCCGCTATGGTATTAAAGGTTATTAACTCCCCTTATTACGGCCTTGCCAGAACAATAACCAACATTAAACAAGCGGTTATGTTTCTAGGTTTAGAAGGCATAACTAATTTAGTAACAGGCTTTTTACTTGAAAAAGCGTTTGATCAAGACAAATGCTGCATTCGACTAGAACGTTTTTGGGATACCGCAAGCGAAATCGCAGCTATCTCAACCTTGATTGGTAAAAAACTTAAAGCAATAGTGCCAACTGAAAATTTGCATATGGTGGGGTTATTTCACGATGCCGGCATTCCTGCGATGGCGATGAACTACGCTAATTATGTTGATGTACTGGAAGAGTCTAACCGCAATTACCATCTATCTCTTGTTGCACGTGAAGAAGCAGCGTACCGCACAAATCATGCGGTAATCGGTTACTTTTTGGCTACCAGTTGGAACCTTCCAAAAAATATTTGCCAACTTATATTACGTCATCATGACGATGCGTATTTAGACACACCTACTTTTAGCCAAGACCAACTCACCTACGCAACGCTGAAAATGGCTGAAGACATAGTACACGTAAATCGTCGCTTTGTGCATTCACCTGATTGGCCTGATATGCAAGAGAAAGTGTTAACCGTGCTCGACCTTGATGAAGAAGATTACCAAGATATAAAAGAAGATGCGGAAGAGCTTTTTCATAGCTTAGCCTAAGTTATTTATTCATATTCCTCAATCCAAGCCATTTGAATTGCTTCTAATATTCGCTCTCCACAATGGCTTGGGTCGTCATCGAAATCTTCTAACGCAAGCACCCAATCACGTAAGTCGGTAAACCTAATTTCACGTGGGTCAACGCTGGGGTGTTCATCAAGTAGCGCCAGCGCAATGTGCTGGGAGTCAATCCATTTTAATTGCATTGTGTTTGCCTCATAAAAAAGGAGGCATACGCCTCCTTTTTAATTTAGTAGAAAGATTGTTTAACGCACAATCTTCATTTCATCTAGTAAATTCTGCGCGTTATCAACCTTATCCATAACCCAAAGCATATAACGTGAATCTACATGGATTGAACGATTTAAGTTTGCATCGTAATCCCAGTCACCAATGATACTTTCGTAAACACCGTCAAACAGTAAACCAACAAGTTCTGCGTTACCGTTAAGCGTTGGTGAGCCTGAGTTACCACCAGTTGTATCAACATTTGACAAGAAGTTTACTGGTACTGTGTTCATACCACCTGTGTAATCACCGTAATGCTTTTGCTTGATTAAGTCGTTTTGCTTTTTCGGTGAGTTAAATGGTTCAACATCGGTATTTTTCGCAAGCAGACCTTCAAGTGAAGTAAACGGTGTTGCAACTAATCCGTCTTGCGGTGAGTAACCACCCACTGTACCGTAAGTTACACGTAATGTGCTGTTTGCATCTGCGTATACAGGCTTATCAAGTGATTTGTTGTACGCAATAATCGCTTCCATTAATGCTGGGCGAGCCGCCTGCATTTTACCTACAAGCTCTTTATCTTGATCTTCAATTGACTTCATTACACTGAAAATCGCTTTTGCGTATTTCACAAATGGGTCGTTACTTTGATCAAGCTGCGCAAGGTCTAAGTCCAGCATCCATAAACGGGCTTTTTCATCAGCTAGTTTAGAATTTGCATACATGTCATCTAACATGGCTGAATGCTTAGCTTTATTAAAGCCATTTTCTAGTGCCAAAGCGCTATCTACCTCAGTGATACGCTCATTTGCTGGTAATGCAGCATATAGCTCTAAGAAGTGAAGTAGAATTGCTTTATCAACTGGCTCGGCATAACGACGGCTCATGCTCTTAAGACGCGCTTCGATACGCGGTAAGTCACGCTCTTGATAACCACTTTCGCGCTCTGCGTCTGGCTTTTGCTTTTCCACAGCTAAACGATACAACATACGTGCTGTTGAAATCATTTGTGAGCGGTGAACATAGCCTAACATACGGTCGCGTTGGTTGTGCTTTTGCGACTCTGCAACAAGCGCTTCTAAATCAGCTAATACGTTACCGTATTTTGCTTTGCGCTCGCTATCGCTGTTGATCCACGCTTGTAAATCTTGTTCAAATTGTTGCTTACGCGTATACATAGAACCTTTTTTGAAGCTCTCAATCATTGAGCCATAGTTCTTGATGTAGTTATTGTAGCCAGCAATCGTGCTTTCGTATGCGATACGCTCTTGCGAACCTTCAGGTGCATTTTCTTCGATTAGCTCAACGTATTTAGAGTTATGCTTGCGCGCAAGTGGGTATGCCGTGTTAAAAACATAATCCACTTCAGGTGATACGCGGTAACGGTTAGTACGGCCTGGGTAGCCAGTCACCATCACAAAGTCACCTTCTTGCACGCCTTTAGCGCTCACGCTTAAAAATGAGTTAGATTCAAACGGTACGTTATCTTTTGAAAACTCGGCAGGTTTGCCATCTTTACCAACATACGCACGGTAGAATGCAAAATCACCTGTGTGACGCGGCCACATCCAGTTATCGATATCACCGCCGTATTTACCCACACCCATTGCTGGCGTGTAAGCTAAACGCACGTCTTTAATTTCAAGCGATTTAATTAGGTAATACTCTAATCCACCGTGGAACGTATAAACATTACAACGGTAGCCTTTGTCTTCTTCACATTCAGCAACAAGTGCTTTACGGTTTGCATCAATGGCTTCGTAGCGCGCTTTGCCAGTAAGTGTTTCAGTGCCTTTTTTCACGTTAGCCGTTACATCCGTCACTTCTTCAGTAACATACACACGTGAACCTGGCGCTGCAGGTAAATCTTCCGATGGTTTTTTTGCTAAAAAGCCATTTTCTAAAATGTTGTTATCAGTAGTTGAATTGTACTGAATAGAACCATAAGCACAGTGGTGGTTAGTAACTACCAAACCTTTTGGCGATACAAATGATGCTGTACAACCGCCTAAGCTGATTACGGCATTCATTGGGAATTCGGTAAGCTTTGAGATTGACTTAGCGTCAATTGCTAAACCTTTTGATTTAAGAATATCTTCTAATTCAGGTAATTGATGTGGTTGCCACATACCTTCGTCGGCAAATGCTGAGCCTGCAAAACTAAATGCAAGTGCAGCTGCGATCGCTTTAATGCGCATTTGTGCGTTTCCTTTTTATCAGTATTTTTTGTAATAATGTTACATTATCACTATGTCTTAAAGTCACTTCGCGAGTCAATATTTTGCGATGCAATCTTCACGAATTTTGTAACGGTAAGTAAATGATTACGTACAAATAAAAAAGCCGCGATAGACGCGGCTTTTATTAAGTTTAAAGATTAAAGGCTTTCGATTTTAGCCTTTTGCTCTAGTAACTTGGCTTTCGCTTCACTGTATTCAGCAAGCTTTTCTTTCTCTTTAGCAAGTACTGCTTCCGGGGCATTATTAACAAACTTTTCGTTTGCTAACTTTCGCTCTACTTGCTCTAGGCCTTTTTGTGCTTTTTCAAGCTGCTTGCTAATACGTGCAAGTTCAGCTTCAACATCGATAAGACCCGCCATTGGAATAAGCACTTCTAAGCCACCGACTAACGCGGTAGCAGACGCTGGCGCTTCGTCAGTCTCAGCTAATACAGTTGTAGATTCTAATTTAGCTAGTGATGCTAAGAACTTTGCGTTTTCTTCAAGGCGACGCTTATCTTCATCACTTGCGTTTTTAAGCAGTACGTCTAGAGGCTTATTAGGGCTAATGTCCATTTCACCACGGATGTTACGAATCGCAACGATAAACTGCTTAACCCACTCAAGATCCGCCATCGCTGATTCATCTACCTGCGATTCATCAAACTGAGGGAATGCCTGTAGCATAATGGTATCGGCGTTAATGTTTGCAAGAGGTGCAACACGTTGCCAGATTGTTTCAGTGATATATGGCGTTAATGGGTGCATTAAGCGCAGTAAGCCTTCAAGCACCGTTACTAGCGTGTTACGTGTGCCGCGTTGTTCTGCTTCATTACCTTTAAACAATACCGGCTTCGTTAGCTCAAGATACCAGTCACAGAATTGGTTCCAAGTGAACTCGTAAATGGTGCTTGCTGCTAAGTCAAAACGGTAGTTATCTAAATGATCAGTGAATGTTTTAACCGTGTTTTGGAATTGACCTAAGATCCAACGATCTGCAAGTGACTGCGTCATCTCGCCGCCATTAAAACCACAGTCTTTTTCTTCTGTGTGCATTAATACGTAGCGGCTCGCATTCCAAAGCTTGTTACAGAAGTTACGGTAACCTTCTAGACGGTTCATATCCCAGTTGATATCACGCCCTGTTGATGCCATTGCAGCAAGAGTAAAGCGCAGTGCATCAGTACCGTGTGCCTCAATGCCTTTTTCAAACGTTTTACGGGTGTTTTTCTCAATTTTTGCCGCCAGTTGTGGCTGCATCATGTTACCGGTACGCTTTTCTACTAAACTTTCAAGGTCGATGCCATCAATCATATCGATTGGGTCAAGTACGTTACCTTTTGACTTAGACATCTTATCGCCGTTTTCATCGCGGATAAGGCCGGTTACGTAAACCGTTTTAAATGGCACTTGTGGTTTGCCATCTTCATCTTTGATGAAGTGCATGGTCATCATGATCATACGTGCAACCCAGAAGAAGATAATATCAAAACCCGTTACCAGCACATCTGATGGGTGGAATACTTTTAAGTCTTCAGTTTGTGCAGGCCAACCTTGCGTAGAGAAGGTCCAAAGAGCCGATGAGAACCAAGTATCAAGTACGTCTTCATCTTGTGTAAGTGCAACATCCGCAGCGATGTTATTCTCGCTACGTACTTCTTCTTCGCTGCGACCAACATATACGTTACCCTCAGCATCGTACCATGCTGGAATACGGTGTCCCCACCAAAGCTGACGCGAAATACACCAATCTTGAATGTCGTTCATCCACGCGTTGTACATGTTTTCGTATTGCGCTGGTACAAACTTAATGTCGCCGTTAGCAACTGCTTGTTTTGCAGGCTCTGCCAGTGGTGCAACACGCACATACCATTGGTCTGTAAGAAGTGGCTCAATAACCACACCTGAACGGTCACCGTATGGTACTGTTAAGCTGTGATCTTCAATTTTCTCTAGTAAACCAAGCTCTTCAAACTCAGCCACAATCGCTTTACGCGCATCAAAGCGGTCAAGACCGTGGAAACGCTCTGGAATTGGTGCGTCGATTTCTTGCGGCTTGCCATCAAATGTATAACCTTCACCCGCAGTTAATACCGCAGCGTCTTTGTTAAACACATTGATCATCGGTAGTTGCTGACGCTTACCTACTTCGTTATCGTTAAAGTCGTGCGCAGGAGTAATTTTTACACAGCCTGTGCCTTTTTCCATATCGGCGTGTTCATCGGCAACAATTGGAATGCGACGATTTACAATTGGTAGAATTACTTCTTTACCAATCAAGTCTTGATAGCGCTCGTCATTTGGGTTTACTGCAACACCCGTGTCACCTAACATGGTTTCAGGACGCGTTGTCGCAACTACGATGTAGTCTTTACCATCTTGCGTTGTTAGGCCATCAGCCAGTGGATAACGCAGGTTCCACATATGACCTTGCTTGTCTTTGTTTTCAACTTCTAAATCTGAAATTGCCGTGTGTAACTTTGGATCCCAGTTTACAAGACGCTTACCACGGTAAATTAAATCTTCTTTGTGAAGACGAACAAATACTTCTTTAACCGCTTCTGAAAGACCTTCGTCCATCGTAAAGCGTTCGCGATCCCAATCTACAGACGCGCCTAGTCGACGTAACTGCTTGGTAATAGTACCGCCAGATTCATTTTTCCACTGCCAAATACGGTCGATGAAGTTATCACGGCCAAGCTCGTGACGTGTTTTACCTTCTTCAGCTGCAAGCTTACGCTCTACAACCATTTGCGTTGCGATACCTGCGTGGTCAGTACCAACCTGCCAAAGGGTGTTATTGCCCTGCATACGCTTAAAACGTGTCAGCGTATCCATGATGGTATCTTGGAAGGCGTGGCCCATGTGCAAGCTACCTGTGACATTTGGCGGTGGGATCATAATTGAATACGCGTCACCTTTACCTGACGGTTTAAAGTAGCCTTTCTCTTCCCAGCCTTGATATAACGACTGTTCAATATCTTGTGGATTATAGGTTTTATCCATTGCACAGAACCTTAATACTAAATCTCTATCTCTTGTGTCGACAAATGCGCCCCTAGTTGACGCATTACTTTGTAGCGTTCACGCGCTACGCCTTTTAATTGTTCATCAGCAGGTACAAAATCATATACCTCTGAAAAGCGACGAATAAAATCGGGCACCGTTTTGGCCAGATTTATTATCACTTTGCGATTTGCCACTGGCGCTGACTCGCCAATTTCAACAGGTGATCCTGCTTGTGGTCCCTCGCCTTGCAGATTGTGTGGAACAAAGCTATCTACTTCGAATTGCCACAGGTGCTCATCTATTACATGTGCATCCTCTTGATTATCTACAAGAATAAATACTTTTTTTCCCTGTCGGTAACAATCTGCAGCTAGCCTTGCCGCTAGATCAAAATGAGCCGGAATGGAATTTACCGGCTCATTTAGTTGTTTTAGAACGTAAAATACTGCGTTCATTAAACTGCCTCTAGAATCACTTTAGGCATCTTGCTCCATATTAACATCAGCACGATTTAATAGATACTGAGTTAACATTGCAACTGGGCGACCTGTTGCACCTTTATTTTTGCCACTGCGCCATGCAGTACCAGCAACGTCAAGGTGAGCCCAATTGTACTTTTTAGTGAAGCGCGATAAGAAACATGCCGCAGTAATTGTACCGGCTGCACGTCCGCCTAAGTTAGTGAAATCGGCAAACGGGCTTTCTAGCTGTTCTTGATACTCATCCCAAAGCGGTAATTGCCATGCTCGGTCACCACTTAGCTCTGACGCTTTTAATAAGTCATGTGCCAGTGGATTATGGTTTGCTAGTAAACCTGATGTTTGGTGACCAAGTGCGATAATACATGCACCTGTTAACGTCGCTACGTCAATTACGGTATCAGGGTCAAATGCTTCAACATAGGTTAATGCATCACATAATACTAAGCGGCCTTCAGCATCGGTATTTAATACTTCCACTGTTTGACCAGACATAGTTGTTAAAATATCACCTGGGCGGTATGCATTGCTGCTTGGCATGTTCTCACAGCCTGCGAGCACTGCAATCACGTTAATTGGTAATTGCATTTCAACAATCGCACGCATCGTACCAAGTACCCCTGCAGCACCACCCATATCGTATTTCATTTCGTCCATGGCTTCGCCTGGCTTAATTGAAATACCACCTGAGTCAAAAGTTAGGCCTTTGCCCACTAACACGATTGGTGCTTTGTCTTCTGGCGCGCCTGTGTAGTGAATAACCGACATAATCGATTCATTCGCGCTACCACGGCCTACTGCTAGGTATGAGTGCATACCTAACTCTTCCATTTCTTTTTCACCAACAAGGTTAACTTTTACGTTGTCGTAATTTGCTTCAAGTTCTTTTGCTTGCTCACCAAGGTACGCTGGGTTACAGATATTTGGTGGCATGTTTGCAACGTCTTTACACAGTTTTTGGCCGTGTGAAATTGCAAGGCCGTGTTCAATCGCTGTTTCACCAATAGTTAATTCGCGGCGCGTTGGTACGTTGAAAACGATTTTACGAAGCGGTCTACGCGCTTCACTCTTTTTGCTCTTTAACTGATCGAAAACATATAGGCTGTCTTGTGTTGTTTCTACCGCTTGACGTACTTTCCAGTAGGTATCGCGACCTTTAACATGCAATTCAGTTAAGAAACATACTGCTTCCATTGAGCCCGTATCGTTTAACGTACTAATGGTTTTTGAAATAATTTGCTTATATTGCTTATCATCAAGCTCACGTTCTTTACCACAACCAACTAATAGCACGCGCTCACTTAACACGTTTGGTACATGGTGTAATAGCAACATTTGCCCAGGCTTACCTTCTAAATCGCCGCGGCGTAGCAAATTAGAAATATAACCATCGCTAATACGATCGAGTTGCTCGCCAATTGGTGATAAACGACGAGGTTCATAAACACCCACAACAATACATGCACTGCGTTGTTTTTCTGGGCTGCCACTTTTAACGCTAAATTCCATAGCGACTCCTGAGTGATTTTGACTATAAATTAAACCAAAACAAACTTAATTTTTAAATTTAAGTCCTAATGGCATATATTTAAGTTGTAAAAATACAAAGTTTACTTAAAATTTCAGACTATTCCAGTAAAAAGACAAGTTTTGTAGAGGTCGCGGTGTTAATCTTTCGCTATTTATCGACAGAAGTATTCAAATCACAGCTCGCTGTATTCCTCACCTTGATGACTATTTTCGTCAGCCAGAAATTTGTCTCGATTTTAGCTGACGCTGCAGAGGGCTCTATTCCCGGCCAATTGGTGTTGCAAATGGTGCTATTAAAGCTGCCACAATTGGCATCTTTAATTTTACCGTTAAGTATTTTCCTTGGCATTATTTTGGCCTACAGTCGCATTTATGCCGACAGCGAAATGACAGTATTAAAGGCATGCGGTGTAAGCGAATGGTACGTAGTTCGCTTAACACTCGTGTCATCTACTGTGTTGGCAGTGCTGGCAGGCTTTTTAACGCTGACCCTTGCACCATGGGCAAACGAGCACGAGTATCAGCTAAAAGAAAAGATTGAAGCTGATGCAGGCCTCGCTGCGCTTCGCTCAGGACGCTTTCAACAAACCGATAACGAAAAAGCCGTGGTGTTTATTCACGATATTAAGCAAAATGGTACTGAACTAGACCGTGTTTTTTATGCGCAAATAGATAGCGATAAAAATGGTCCTACATCGGAAGTGGTATACGCCGAAAAAGGCAAAGTACAAGAAGACAGAAATACCGGCGAACAAAAATTAGTGCTCAGTGATGGTAAGCGTTATGAAAACCCTGCTGGCAGTAAGCAACTTCAGCTTACAGAATTCACTAACTACGAAGTGCAAATTCAAGATCAAGCAATCGAGCAAAAACGCCGTAAATTAGAAGCCTTGCCATCGATGCAATTATTAGAGCAAGGGACAACCGAGGCGATTGCACAATTTCAATGGCGATTAGCGGTGCCATTATCAATCCCACTCTTAACCCTAATTGCTGTGCCGCTATCGGTAGTTAATCCAAGACAAGGAAAGTTCGCCAAGTTAGTACCTGCGATTTCCCTTTATTTGGGTTACTTTGTGCTGTTGAATGCAGGCACGTTTTTAGTACAAGAAGGTAAAGTCCCGACATCTATTGGCCTTTGGTGGATTCACCTAAGCGCTCTGTTTATAGGTGCCTTTTTAATTCTTCGTGATAGGCCTTTAGGCTCCACCATTCGAGCTTGGTTTAGTAAGAAGGAGGCCGTAGCATGAGAATTTTAGATGGCTATTTAGGTCGCAGTTTATTGCAAACCACAGGCTTTACCCTACTCGTATTAGTAGGCATTGGTACACTGATTAAGTTTATAGAGCAACTAAGATCGGTTGGCCGCGGTACATACGATATCGTAGATGCTGTTTTATACACCTTGTACAGCATGCCCTACGACATCGTTGTATTCTTTCCTATGGCTGCATTAATTGGTGGCCTGCTTGGGCTGGGTGCACTTGCTTCAAACAGCGAGCTTGTTGTTATGCAAGCAGCCGGTTTATCACGTTTTCAAATTATTCGTTCAGTGATGAAAACTGCACTGATCTTAGCAGTTGTTATGATGGCAATCGCTGAATGGGTTGTACCTGAAGCGCAAAAAACGGCTAAGCAGCTTCGTACAATGGAAATATCCGGCGGGAGCATATTTAACGCACAAAAAGGCGTTTGGGCTAAAGATGGCAATACTTTTATCAATATCAATAATGTCGATGAGTCGGGTCGCTTAGATGGTTTAACCATGTACCAATTTAATGAGCGACTGGAACTGCAAACAATCAAACGTGCAGAAAAAGCGATTCCGGAACAAAACGGTTGGCAGCTTTATAAAGTGCAACATTTAGCAATTGATGCAAATAGTACAGATACATCTATATCAGAAAACTATTTCTATGAGTCAAAACTTACTCCGGAAAAGCTTGGTGTAGTATCTGTTAAACCCGAAACACTGTCTTTCACAGGCTTGTATTCTTACCTCTCATACCTAAAAGAGAATGACCAAGATACCAGCACCTATGACCTAGCGTTTTGGCGTAAAGTAATGCAACCGCTTACTATCGCTGTGATGTTATTAGTGGCACTGTCATTTATATTTGGCCCACTAAGAAGTGTAACAATGGGCGCACGAATTATTATGGGCGTAGTGACAGGTATTATATTTCATTTAACAGACCGTATTTTTGGCCCGTTTGTATTAGTGTATGAATTACATCCGTCAATTGGCGCAATAATGCCTAGTTTGATCTTTATCGCAATTGCAACTTTCTTACTAAAAAGGCGCCAATAATAGCGCCTTTGACTTTCTGAACTATGTCTCCAGAGCTCGTAAAATATTAATCGAGCTCGCGATACACCTTTTTATTTTCTTCTTTCGACAGCGTAATAACTTCCGTCTTAGCAAGATAATCTTGTAGTGAACGTTTGTTCTTAAAATCAATCAGTACTATTAAATTTCCTAGCCCTAATAACGCCGTAATCGCCCTGATAAGCGCTTGTGGCTTACTAATAGGTTTACCGTCTAAGTTTCTCACTTTTAATCGCCATGCACGCATACCGATCGTCTGGCCGCCCTTAGTCCAAAAGTAAACATAAAAGAAGCAAGCCACACACACTAAATAAAACTGATTAATAAAGTTCCATGGTTGGGTTGTTACAAAGTGAGAGATGTCTGCATCTTCACTTTTACTGATTAACCCCAATGAAAGAAGCAGCTCAAGAGCACCAAGGAAGATAATCTGCGCCAACATGATAATCGCGATTGTCGCTAACGCATCGTATACCCATGATGCTAGACGACGCATAAAACCAGTTCGTTGTTCGATATTTGACATAAAAGTAGTAAAACCTCAAATCTATGGGATGCGTTATTCTAACCTAGAGTTAAGATCACACGCTAATTAAAGTTAAAACAAGCTAATTTCAGGCACAAAAAAACCGACTTACGTCGGCTAATTTTATTTAATGCTATGTAGCATTAAATGGTACCAGTGGGCGGACTCGAACCGCCACGCATTGCTGCGGGGGATTTTGAATCCCCTATGTCTACCAATTCCATCACACTGGCACAAATTACAATACAAAGGCTACGCTTTATAAAGTAATTGCATTATACAAACTAATAGTACCACAGCAAGTAGTTTTTTATGTTTACGACTCAACTGGTTAGGAAATAAACTCAAATCCTAATTAACACTCTTGCAGAGTGGACTTATTACTTGAAAGAAAACTATATATCGATGATAAATCAAAGCGATTAGTTTACGAGTAGGTTATTTATGTAGGGATATATAAATCGTTAGTTAAAGACTTTAGATTTCATAATAAATCACTGTTGTTTCGCAGTTACGACTACTTGTTAGCAATGGTAAATAGATAGTAACTTCTGATAAGTAATATCCAAAAGCCAGCCTTAAAGTTTCAACGACAGATAATAACCAAATAAAGATGGTAGCCCTTTTCTGTACTGACTTTAGACGCAAAAAGCCCGCTCGATGAGCGGGCTTTGATATATATGGGTATTCGAATATCGATAAGCTTCATGGATGAAGGGCTTTTATCGATCTTACTTACTTAATTAGTAGCGTTGGAGATGTGCAAGTGCCCACAGCGGTGAAGAGGCACATGTGTGACGATGGACCGAAACGGAGTTTCGCAGCCTAAGGAAGTGAGCGCAAGGATGCGCGATGGGGCCCAGCTTCATGGATGAATTAAAGCTTTGCAAATTCATTAAACGCTAAAATTCAAAAAGCCCGCACATTTAGCGGGCTTTTCATTTAGTTATTAGCGTTGGAGGTGTTCAAGTGCCTACAGCGGTGAAGAGGCACATGGGCGTTTGCCCTGTTTTTTTGAGTCATAAATGCAAAAAAGCCTCAACATAATGTTGAGGCTTTCTTTTAAATAGGGGCTTGGCGATGTTCTACTTTCACATGAGCGAACCCACACTATCATCGACGCTGTTTCGTTTCACTTCTGAGTTCGGCATGGGGTCAGGTGGTTCCAAAACGCTATGTTCACCAAGCAAATTCGGTAATTTGCTTTTTATTATTTATTTTAGGCTTTAAAAAACCCGTTGCATTTAAGCAACGGGTTTCTTTAATTAGGAGCTTGGCGATGTTCTACTTTCACATGGGCGAACCCACACTATCATCGACGCTGTTTCGTTTCACTTCTGAGTTCGGCATGGGGTCAGGTGGTTCCAAAACGCTATAGTCACC
>NZ_JBIPJE010000030.1:0-72810 GCF_044005875.1 Pseudoalteromonas sp. XMcav1-K
ACCTTTATTAGTTGTCTAACCCTTTAGTTGAAAGCACTTCAACTAAGTGAATAACTTGTTGCATTACCCACTTTCAGATACAGATTGTTGTTCCTAAATTGACGCTAGAAACATGGCTTCGGATATAAAACCAGGGAGAAATCTGAAAACGGATGCAGCAAACTAGGCTTGTGAAAATGAATGAAAACTGAATGCGAGTTCAGCTTTTGTTCAGATATAAAAAACGGCGCTTAGGATGCGCCGTTTGTTACTATTAGATTAACAGAAATAACATCTGTACCGCTTATTTATCAGCATGTTACACACTAATAACGTGCTTTTATTGATACTCGTTTTCGTGCGTTACCAGATGTAATCAATTGTAACCAAGCTACATCTGTAGACGCTCAGTTAAGCATTTGTTACGACAAAGTTGAGAGTTGCTGTTTTTTCACGCTGGCTTGAAACATCACGGTAACGTAGCTGAATTTGCCACACCATTTCGCGCTTGCTACATACCCCAACCATGCCCATGGCGTGATAAGTTGAGTCATCTTTTTGCGAAAAAAATAATGGGATTTTTCCCATATACATATTTACCCCTTCAATATGCGCGTCGATGATGTCAATTTTATTACGCGGGGTAAAAACAATCTCAAACTCGGTTTCTGGTTTGACGGTTTGTTCATTAATTTTGAGCTCAGAAGAGTTTATGTGTTGCTCTTTACTCGGTGCTTTTTGTGAACGACTAAACTCACCACAGCTTGTTAAAATTAGTGCTGTAAAAATGATGGTTAAAATGCGCATTAATTTCTCTTCAATAACGGGCGTTTGTAAGATGGCCGCGAATTTAGACTAAATTTGCACAAAAATAAATCACCCTCACCGAGAATATTTGATTGAGGTCATAATTTTGGGCAAATGCGCTATCTTTTTAAAAGCAAAAATTTTATTATTTCTCATGCAAAAAAAGAGTTTTACTGGGTTTGTTTTCTTGCCAGCTTAATCTTTGACTTTAGTCGTACAAAAAAGTTCGAGTTAGTAAGGTAACGAATTTGGTAAATATTTTAGAGGCCCCATTTCTTTAATTAGAACTGGGAAATTCATTTCTTATTGCAATTTATTGCAGCGGAAACCGGAAAATGAGCCAAACAACAGTAGCATCACAAACAGAATACAACTATAAAGTTGTACGCCAATTCGCCATTATGACGGTGATTTGGGGCATTGTTGGCATGGGTGCCGGGGTTTTCATCGCAGCTCAGCTAGTATGGCCTGCGTTAAACTTTGACATTCCATGGTTAACTTACTCTCGACTTCGTCCGTTACATACGAACGCAGTTATTTTCGCATTTGGTACAAGTGCACTATTTGCAACGTCTTACTACGTTGTACAACGTACCTGTCAAACGCGTTTATTCTCAGACAAGCTTGCAGCATTTACCTTTTGGGGTTGGCAACTTGTTATTGTATTAGCAGCAATTACACTGCCTCTTGGTTTCACAAGTGGTAAAGAGTACGCTGAGCTAGAGTGGCCAATCGACATCCTAATTACGGTTGTTTGGGTTGCTTATGCGGTTGTATTCTTTGGTACCTTAATCAAGCGTAAAGTGTCGCATATTTATGTTGCTAACTGGTTCTATGGTGGTTTCATTATCACTGTTGCTGTTTTACACATTGTAAACAGCATGGCAATTCCAGTTTCCCTAACTAAGTCGTACTCAATCTACGCGGGCGCAGTAGATGCCATGGTGCAATGGTGGTACGGTCACAACGCAGTAGGTTTCCTACTGACAGCTGGTTTCCTAGGTATGATGTACTACTTCGTTCCTAAGCAAGCTGGCCGTCCAGTTTACTCTTACCGTTTATCGGTAGTTCACTTCTGGGCACTAATTTCGCTTTATATTTGGGCAGGTCCTCACCACCTACACTACACTGCTCTACCTGACTGGACTCAGTCTTTAGGTATGGTTATGTCAGTAATTCTATTTGTACCATCATGGGGTGGTATGATTAACGGTATCATGACGCTATCTGGCGCATGGCATAAACTTCGCCACGATCCAATTCTTCGTTTCTTAGTTGTTTCACTATCTTTCTACGGTATGTCAACATTCGAAGGCCCAATGATGGCAATTAAATCTGTAAATGCACTATCTCACTACACTGACTGGACTGTTGGTCACGTACACTCAGGTGCATTAGGTTGGGTTGCAATGGTATCAATCGGTGCGGTTTATCACTTAATCCCTAACCTATTTGGTCAAGCTCGCATGTACAGTACTAAGCTTATCAACACACACTTCTGGTTACACACAGTAGGTGTTGTACTGTACATCGTTGCAATGTGGATTTCAGGTGTAATGCAAGGTCTAATGTGGCGTGCAGTTAACTCTGACGGTACATTAATGTATAGCTTTGTTCAGTCACTTGAAGCATCGTATCCATTCTACTTCATGCGCTTTGTAGGCGGTGTATTCATCGTTGTTGGTATGCTAATTATGTTATACAACGTTGTTAAAACTGTTGCAGCTGAAAAAGGTGCATTGCAAGCTGAAGCTCAGCCTGCTTAAGGAGTAATGTATGAGCCAGAATAATTCACAAAACAAACACGAGATTGTTGAAAAGAACGTTGGCCTAATGGCTATCCTAACGGTTTTCGCAATCAGCTTTGGTGCACTTGTGGAAATTACACCACTAATGTTCCAAGAAGATACGACAAAACCTGTAGATGGCTTACGTCCGCTAACAGCGTTAGAAATGGAAGGTCGTGATATCTACGTGCGTGAAGGTTGTTACAACTGTCACTCACAAATGATCCGCCCATTCCGTGACGAAGTTGAGCGTTACGGCCACTACTCGGTAGCGGGTGAAAGCGTTTGGGATCACCCATTCCAGTGGGGTTCTAAGCGTACTGGTCCAGATCTAGCTCGCGTAGGTGGTCGTTACTCAGACGATTGGCACTATGCTCACTTGGTAAACCCACGTGATGTAGTTCCAGAGTCAAACATGCCAGGTTACCCTTGGTTAGCGACAAACAAAGTTGACACAACGCATACACTTAAGAAATTACAAGTGTTCCGTGACAACTTTGGTATTAGCCAAGAAGCGTATCCAGGTCGTGGTTACGGCAGTGATGAAGAATTACAAGCTGATGTTAAATCTATTGAAGGTAAAACTGAAATGGAAGCGCTTATCGCGTATCTACAGCAGCTTGGTACTCACTTAAAGTAAACCACTATGGATTACGGCACATTCAGAGGCATATTTACTCTGGTATTATTAGTACTTTTTATTGCCATTGTATGGTGGGCTTACAGCAAACGTTCTAAAAAGAACTTTGATGAAGCAGCAAACGCGATTTTCGAAGACGAAAACGTACATAACAATACAGTTGGCGAAAAGGAAAAAAAGGAGTCTGAGAAATGACTACGTTTTGGAGCATTTGGGTTATTGTATTAACCATAGCATGCTTAGCAATCTGCTTCGGACTACTAGTTTGGAACTTAAAGAACTACGTAGGCGTTGAAGAAAATGAAACATGTGGCCACGAATTCGATGGTATCGAAGAGATAAACAACCCACTACCTAAGTGGTGGACAATTATGTTCTTCGCAACCTTCGTATGGGGCGTTGTATACCTTATCCTTTATCCGGGTATGGGTAACTTTAAAGGTGTTTTAGACTGGACGAGTTCAAACCAAGGTGTTTTGAATATCCAAGAGTCGAAAGACGCTGTAATAGCTAACGCAGACAAACGCGTACAGCTTGATAAAGAAATGGAAGCTGCAGAAGAGCGTTTCGGCCCGGTATTCCAGCAATTCGCAAAACAAGATATTAAAGATCTTGCGACTAACGAAGAAGCACTAGAAATCGGTCAACGTTTATTCTCGCAAAACTGTGCACAGTGTCACGGCTCTGATGCACGTGGCGGCCAAGGCTTCCCTAACCTAACGGATAACGATTGGTTATACGGTGGTTCACCTGAAGCTATCAAACAAACACTTCTTCACGGTCGTGTTGCTGCAATGCCTGCGTGGATTGATGCACTTGGTGAAGATGGCGTTAAAGAAATGACAGCTTATGTACTAAGCCTTTCTGGTCGTACTGTTAACCAAAAAGATGCAGCTGCAGGCCAAGCTAAATTTGCAATGTGTGCTGCGTGTCACGGTATGGACGGTAAAGGTAACTACGCGTTTGGTGCACCTAACCTAACAGATAATGTTTGGTTATACGGTGGTTCACAACGCGCGGTTGAAGAAACGCTTCGCAATGGCCGTGCCGGTGTAATGCCAGCGTGGAAAGATATCCTAGGCGAAGATAAAGTACATATCTTAACAGCGTACGTATACAGCTTATCTCAAGATAAGTAATTGATTAGTTAAACTTAACGCGTTATTTAAACTAATTTTAAAATTGCGTTAAGAGTACGAATCTAGATCAAAAAAGCTCCCAATCGGGAGCTTTTTTTTACCCTTTTCACACCACATCAAGTAGAATAACGCCACATTTGATTTAACGATTATTCACTATGTCTACAACCCCTTGGTATAAACAATTTTGGCCTTGGTTTATCATCTTTGTACCAGCGAGTGCCGTTATCGCATGTATTACCCTGCTTTTTTATATGTCTGACAAAGGGCCTTCAATGGTTGTTGACGACTACTACAAAAAAGGCAAAGCAATTAACTTAGAACTCTCTAAGTTTGACCGTGCTAAAGCACTTTACTTGCACGCAGACCTGACCGTTAGTAACGGTGTTGTTACCGTTAATTTCACAAAGGGCGACTCACTTAAGCCAGCAGCACTAAAAGTATCGTTTTATCACACCACATTAAAAGATAAAGACGTTGACTTAATGCTAGCACCTAACGCCAACGGTGCGTATTCAAGCGTTACAGACGAATTGCTTGATGCACGCTACACGGTATTTATTGAACCGATTGGTGGCGAATGGAAATTAAAGGAAAACATAAAACTACCTTACGACAGCGCATTTAAGATTAAGCCAGAATATAAGTAACCTATGTCTAAAAACTGTTTTCATTGCTTAGAGCCTATTCCAGCAGGTATTTCATTAAGCATTACCTTTGAAAATGACGAAAAGCCGATGTGTTGTTTGGGCTGCCAAGCAGTTGCCGAGGCGATTATCGACCAAGGTATGTCGGATTATTACACATACCGCACCGACAGCGCAGGTAAAGTTCAAGAACTTGTGCCGGAACAGATTAAAATGTTCCAAAGCTACGATGATGAAGATATTCAGTCAGAATTTCTCACCAAGCAAGGTGATATCGCAGAAATCTTGCTGAGTGTCGAAGGCATTAGTTGCGCGGCATGTGCTTGGCTTATTGAAAAACAGTTACTTAATCTAGGTCACGTGGTGCGTGTTGATGTAAATACATCAACCTATCGCGCCATGGTAAAATGGGATCAGTCTAACCTAAAACTCAGTACCATTATTGAGTCATTGGCACGCATTGGTTACCGTGCCTACCCCTTTCAACAAGATCACGAAGAGCAACAAAAGCGACAAACAGCGCAATCCTATGTGCGCAGGTTAGGTGTCGCTGGCCTGATGACCATGCAAGTCATGATGTTCGCTTTTGCCATGTACTTTGGTATGTTCTCAGGAATGGATGAAGGCTTTGAACAATACTTCCGTTGGATCAGCTTAGTGCTTGCCACACCGGTTATTCTCTACTCTGCCCTACCATTTCTTACGTCAGCTATTCGCGGTTTAAAAGCCAAGCAACTGAATATGGACTTACCGGTATCACTTGCTATTTTTGGTGCGTATGGTGCAAGTTGCTGGGCAACCGTGTTTGAAACTGGCGAAGTGTATTTTGAATCTATCTGCATGTTTACCTTCTTATTATTGTTAGGTAAATATCTAGAATTCCGCGCCCGATTAAAAGCCTCTGAGTTTACTGCCAACTTGCAAAAACTGTTACCGCTTACCGCCCGTTTAGTAAATGATGAAGAAGAAATCATTGCGGCAAAACGTCTTAAATTAAACGACAAAGTGATGATCAAAGCAGGTGAAACAATCCCTGCGGATGGTATTTTAATTGACGGTAAAACGTCTGTTGACGAAGCAATGATGACAGGCGAACACGCCGCCGTTGCAAAAACGGTTGGCGACCAAGTTTATGCCGGCACGGTCAATCATGATGGCGTTATTAGCATTGAAGTTAACCAAATTGGGCAAGACACTCTTATCAATCAGATAGTCCGCCTGCAACATCAAGCGCTCACTTCGCGCCCTAAAATCGCAGAAATTACCGATAAAGTGGCGCAATGGTTTGTGGCATGTTTACTTGTATTTGCATCGATTACCGCTTTTTCGTGGTACCACATCGAACCAGAACATGCGTTTTGGGTGACCATCGCAGTACTGGTAGCTACCTGTCCATGTGCTCTGAGTTTAGCTATCCCCACAGCACTTACCTGTGCTGTTGCCAAACTCACCCAGCAAGGAGTACTAATTAAACGCTCCCACGTGCTCGAAACCTTAACTAAGGTTACTGATATTGCGTTTGATAAAACGGGTACGTTAACCGAAGGTAAATTCACCTTACTTGATACCAAATTGTTTGATGACAGCGTGTCATTAGAACAGGTTTACGCGCTGGCAAAAACCTTGGAAACCTATTCAGAGCACCCTATTAGTAAAGCTTTTACCGAATTAGATGTGCCACCTGTCGCAATTAGTGATGTTGAAATTGAAACAGGAAAAGGTATCTCTGCAGAATTCCAACAGCAAACTGTTGCTATCGGTAAAGCAAACTGGCATTGCCAAGTAGCAGATACAACGCACGACGTGTTTTTATACCTAAACGAGCGCGTGATCGCGGGCTTTAAATTGCAGGATAAAATTCGCGACCATGCGGCAGATACCTTAAGTGCACTTAAAGCTAATAATTTACAGCTGCAAGTTTTAACGGGCGACCCTTCACTTGCAGGTAAACAACTAGTATCAAGCTTAGATATTGATCATGTAAAAACAGGTTGTAGCCCAAGCGATAAACAAAAAGAGGTTGAGCAACTTTCGCATCAAGGCAAAATTGTTGCTATGGTCGGTGATGGCGTGAATGACAGCCCGGTATTTAATAGCGCGCATTTATCAATTGCGATGGCATCGGGTGCAGATATATCGAAAAACACCGCCGATGTTGTTTTGCTAAACAGCGAACTTAATGGCATCAGTCGATTATTTAATACCGCTAAATTGACTCGCCGAGTGATAAAGCAAAACCTTGCTATTTCGCTATGTTACAATGGTTCTATATTACCACTTGCGGCAATGGGTATGGTACCGCCATGGGTAGCTGTTATCGGTATGTCGGCAAGTTCACTAATTGTAATCGGTAATTCATTACGTTTACTTAAATAAAGGGGCACGTAACAGTGAGCATTATTTATGTATTAATTCCCATCGCTATTTTGTTGGTAATTGTCGCAATTGGCGTGTTCTTTTGGGCTGTTCGCAGTGAGCAGTTTAATAATCTTGATAAACAAGCACACAGCATATTATTCGAAGACGATAAAGAGCAGCACAACAAAAGTAATGACAACTAGTCACTTAATATCAGCGCTTATTATGGGGTTGTTAGGCAGCGGACACTGCTTAGCAATGTGTGGCGGTGTTGCGTCATCATTAACGCTCGCCGTTAAAGACAAAGCACAAATTAAACGCTATACCCTACTCTATAATTTAGGCCGCGTACTAAGCTATTGCATCGCCGGTGCTCTGGCAGCAGGCATCAGTCAGCAGTTTGCTTCGCAATCAACCTCATTTTCACATGCTTTATCAATATTAAGCGGTGTGTTTATGATTTTGGTTGGACTTTATATTATGCGCCTTACGTTTTCGCTTAATTGGATTGAAAGTGTTGGTAAAGTCGCTATCTGGCAACATTTAGTTAAACTAAACAAACGCTTATTACCGATTAACACAAAATCAAAAGCACTTGCGTATGGTATGTTGTGGGGCTGGTTGCCTTGTGGCTTAGTCTATTCTGCCCTGCTTTTTGCTATATCAACCCAATCAGCAGTGCAAGGTGCTGCCTTTATGTTGTTGTTTGCCATTGGCACGTTACCTGCCATGGTTGGACTGGCATTTGCGGCAGAAAAATTTAAGCAAATACTTAATCATACGATGATGCGTATGGTGTTTGGTAACATCTTCATTTTCTACGGTTTATACCTTTTGATAATTGCGTTACTATAAGGTTTTAGTATAAATTATTCTGGTATTTCCTTTTCTCTAGGTGTGTCATGGAATTGAACAAAAAATCAGTATCGAAAAACTGCGCGATTAAGTGTCAGGATTGTAGTATCAGTCAGCTGTGTATTCCGGTTTCTCTTAACGCGGAAGAAATGGGCAAGTTAGATGACATCATCGAGCGAAAGAAACCGCTTCATAAAGGTGATTACTTATTTGAAGCCGGACAACCACTTCGTTCTATTTACGCCGTGCGTTCAGGCTCGTTTAAATCATATACCTTAACTGAAAGTGGCGAAGAGCAAATCACTGGCTTTCATTTAGCGGGCGACATTGTTGGCTTTGATGGCATTAGCACGATGAGCCATAAAAGCTACGCACAAGCGATGGAAACAGCCATGGTATGTGAAATTCCATTCACTACATTAGATGACCTTTCAGGGAAATTGCCTAAATTACGTCACCAAGTGATGCGTATGATGAGCAATGAGATCAATTACGACCAAGAAATGTTACTGATGCTGAACAAAAAGACAGCTGAAGAGCGCCTAGCTGCGTTTTTAGCGAATCTTTCTACCCGTTTTGGTGAGCGTGGTTTTAGTAAAAAAGAATTCCGTTTAACCATGACCCGTGGTGAAATTGGTAATTACCTTGGCCTAACCGTTGAAACTATCAGCCGTTTATTAAGCCGCTTCCAAAAAGCCGAGATCATCAATGTTGAAGGTAAGTTCATTACCATTTTAGATGCTGACGAATTATTCAAAGTCGCTTCTATTAAGTCTTGATCTAAAACAAAATAATCTATTAGAAACCTTTCAAATTAGTATAGATCCAGTACACTGAATTTATAATTTGGGAGGTTTTTATGAATACCATCAAAAAAATTCTTGCGGTTATCGACCCAAGTAAAGATAAGCAAATCGCGCTAAACCGCTCATTCGAGTTGGCAAGGAAGTCCGGCGCTCAAATTACTGCCTTTTTGTCTATTTACGACTTTTCATATGAGATGACAACTATGCTCAGTCGTGAAGAGCGCGATGCCATGCGCGACGCGGTTATCAACGACAGAAAAGAATGGATCACATCTTTAATTAACCAGCATGGCGGTGACATAAAAGTGGATTGCCAAGTGGTTTGGCATAACCGCCCTTTCGAATCCATTATTGAAGCGGTGCTAGAGCAAAACTACGACATGGTTGTAAAAGGCACGCACCAGCATGATACGCTTAAATCGGTTATTTTCACGCCGACCGATTGGCACCTAATTCGAAAATGCCCAGTGCCTTTGTTACTTGTAAAAGAGCATGATTGGCCAGCAGGCGGACAAATTTTAGCTGCAGTTAATGCATCAAGCGAAGAAGAAACCCATCAAGCGCTTAACCATACAATTATGAAAGAAGCCGCTTATCTGGCTGATTTAATTGACGGTAATCTTAACCTAGTCAATGCCTATCCAGGTACACCGGTTAATATTGCAATTGAAATTCCAGAATTCGACGCAGGTCAATACGCAGAGTCAGTAAAGGCACACCATGTTGCAACTACCCATAAGCTTGCAGAGCAATATCAAGTCGAGCCAAGTCATTGCTATATTAACGAAGGCTTACCTGAAGATGTACTGCCACAAGTAGCAAACCAATTAGATGCAGAACTGGTTGTCATGGGCACCGTTGGGCGCACTGGCATTAGTGCAGCACTTATTGGTAACACCGCTGAACATGTAATTGATAGTTTAAATTGCGATGTATTAGCCTTAAAACCACAAGGTTATAAAAGCCCTTTAGATAAGTCTTAACCTCGCTAATATTTTCACCTATAATACGCCCCTTTATTTGTTCTAGGGGCGTATTTGTATGTCGCATTCAGCAGAAGCTAAAGCGAAATATAACCTTAATAAGTTACAGAAACGACTTCGTCGTTTTACTGGTCAAGCAATTGCAGACTTCAATATGATTGAAGAAGGCGACCGCATAATGGTGTGCTTATCAGGCGGTAAAGACAGCTATACACTGCTTGATATTTTGCAAAACTTGCAACGCTCTGCGCCGGTTAACTTTGAGCTTTTTGCAATCAACCTAGATCAAAAGCAACCTGGTTTCCCTGAGCATATTTTACCTGAATACCTGGAGTCTCTGGGCATTGAGTTTAAAATCGTAGAAGAAGATACCTACAGCATCGTAAAGGATAAAATTCCTGAAGGTAAAACCACCTGCTCACTGTGCTCACGCTTGCGTCGCGGTATTTTATACCGTACAGCAAAAGAAATGGGCGCAACTAAAATCGCACTCGGTCACCACCGTGATGACATGATTGAAACCATGTTCTTAAATATGTTTTATGGTGGCAAATTGAAAGGTATGCCAGCAAAGCTATTAAGCGATGATGGTCAGCACATGGTTATTCGTCCACTTGCCTACTGTAAAGAAAAAGATATTGTAAAATACGCTGAAGCAAGAGAATTTCCAATTATTCCGTGTAACTTATGTGGTTCGCAAGAAAACTTGCAACGTAAGCACATTAAAGCAATGTTAAATGAATGGGATAAAACTCACCCAGGCCGTGTAGAAACTATTTTTACATCAATGCAAAACGTGGTGCCATCGCATTTAGCGGACCCATCAATCTTTAATTTTGCTGAGTTAAATAAAGATTCGCAGATTGATGAAGGTGATATCGCCCTTGATAAACCTGATGTGCCTGCGGTACCCGTTGGGTTAGAAATTGACGAACAAGACGTGAACGTTATACAACTCTAATCAATTTACTACTTATCTCTTTATAAAAGGAAGCTTCGGCTTTCTTTTTCATATCAAACAACTATTTAATTTAATACTGTTTTTTACTAGTATTGGCTTATCAGCCCTCAATATGGCTCGCGTTACTATGTCTAAAAAAATTGCATTAATTACCTCTGGCGGCGATGCGCCCGGCATGAATGCCGCTATTCGCGCCGTAACACTGCAAGCTGAAAAATATCAGTATCAGGTACTTGGATTTATCGGCGGTTATAACGGGTTAATTGACAATCACTTTATTACCCTTGATTGCCATAAAGTCGACGATATTATTCGTAAAGGTGGTACCATTTTAAAGTCAGCGCGCTGCCCTGAAATGCTTGACAGTAGTGGTCCAAAACGCGTAGTTGACACCTTAGACAGCAATAACATCGACTCATTAATTGTGATTGGTGGTGATGGCAGTTTTAAAGGCTGTTTAGCTATTAGCGAACTGTGGCAAGGTAATATCATTGGTATTCCAGGCACCATAGATAACGATATTAACGGCACAGATCAAACAATCGGGTTTTGGACCGCAGTAGAAACCGCGCTCGACAGCATAGATAAAATTCGCGATACCGCTAACGCGTTTGAGCGTATTTTTATTGTTGAGGTAATGGGCCGAAACTGTGGCTTTTTAGCGGTTGAGTCCGCCATAGGTTCTGGTGCGGAACATATTGTTTGCAAAGAAATTATTGAAGACGAAGTTCAGTTTATTGATAACCTACTCGTCAACATCAATAAAGCCATTCGCAATCATCGAACCGACAGCTACATTATCGTTATGGCGGAAAATTCTCTTAGCTTTAGCGCTCATGACTTGAGTAAGAAAATCGAACGCTATACCGGTGTAGACAGCAAAGCAGCGATTTTAGGGTATATTCAACGCGGCGGCAGTCCGGTTGCGCCTGACAGAGTACTCGCAACTCAGTTAGGTGTCGCGGCGGTTGAAGCAATAAAAGCGAATAAAAGCAATATTATGGTTGGCATGCTAAATAACACCGCCACCGAAACTGCCTTTAGCGCCACCAGTTACAGAAACACGTATAATCAGAAAATTATCAGACGTCTTAACCAGTTGAACTTTAATTTAGATTAAAACCGATTAGCTTTGGCCTACCAAGCCCCTTTCACTGCGCCCAGCAAACACTTTAATTGTTGCTGGGTGACAAAGCTTATTACTTAGTTAAACTGCCACGCACAGCCTCTAGTAAGGTACTTGCGATACGCTCACTCTCAACAGGCATAAATTTACCTGTTACTGAGTAACCTTCAACAAAAGACACAAGCAGTGCTGCTGATGTTTTAAGCGTGCAATCATCACTGCTTAACGGCCTTAACACATCGCATATCACCGTAAACACCGTTTCATAGTAGCGGCGTAAATATTCATTTATATCGTCATTTCGTGTTGAAATCGCCCAATACTCTCTGAATATTCGACACATATCCGATACTTCTCGAGCATAATTAAGCTGAGATGTAATTAACACTTGTAACTGCTCAAAGTTCTCAAGCGGAGTTTGTTGCTTTAACTGTGTTACGCAATCATCAAAATATTGATCTGCTATCGCCTGAAGCAGGACATTTTTGTTGGTGTAATAATATTGCACGTTACTAAGCGAGATACCTGCTGAGGTTGCCACTTTACGCATCGTCAAGCCCATATCACCTTCACTTTTTAATAACTGAGTTGCCACCTGCAATATCTTTTTATTTTTATCGTTTTGTTTAGTCATTACGGGATATCTACTAACGTTAAAATTTTAAATACACCAACTATTGACATTTTAGGTCGACTGACCAAACATAACAATAGGTCGAGTGACCTAATAATTATATAAGGTGAAATATGAAAGGACTTGTCGCTGAAAATAGGCAATTAGTAATTAAACGCGATTTGAACATGCCACTAGTTGGTGAAGGAGAAGTACTAGTTCAAGTTAAAAGCACAACGATTAATTTAATCGATTTAGAGTTTGCGAAAGGTAAGTATGATTTGTTTCTTAAATTGGCAAGAAATAACCACACAGTTAAGACGGGTATCGAGTTTTCAGGTCTAGTGGCAACGGATGGTCACGCATTTAAAAAAGGCGACAGGGTTTTTGGTTACGTCAATCTGCTAAAAAGCGATAAAACTCACCAAGAATTTGTTAGCGTACACGAGCAATACATTGCAAAAATACCCGCGAACTTGTCGTTTTCACACGCAGCGGCCCTACCGCTTGGTGCACTAACAAGTTATGTTGCGCTTAACGAATTAGTTAATCTCACGAGTAACAGCAAAGTGCTTATAATCGGTGCATCAGGCGGACTTGGTGTATATGCAATTCAAATTGCTAAGCGCGCTGGCTCACACGTCACAGCGCTTACAGGTGATAAACATCTGCAATTTTTAAAATCATTTGGCGCCGATGATGTAATCGACTATCACGCGAGCCCTTTAGAATCTTTAAAAGACAAGTACGACGTTGTTTTAGACTTATCCAATACAAAATTATATAAACAAGTTAAGCACTTGCTAGTGAGTGATGGGGTCTTTATACCTGCTGAGCCTAACAAACACTTTTTAAGTTTTGTTATGAATGCATTTAGAAAGCGAAAAACCAAATACTTGTACGTGGATAAAGGTGATAGCGCAAAATTAACACAGATCGCAAATTGGGTCGCGCAAGGGGAAATCCAAACCTGTGTTGATAGTGAGTTTCTATTCGAAGACTACCAAAGTGCTATTTCACGATTTTTACAAAAAGGGCGACGTGGTCGTGTTGTGCTCAATTTCGAATAATTTGGCTATTGGTTATTAGCAATTGAGAAGTGAAACATAAGAAGCGCGATTAAATTGCCACAGTGAAAATTTGGCAACACGCCGTGAATAAAGTATCTGTTGCTCGATATGCGCAACAGATACTGCATGCTAGCGATTTATCAACTTAGCTCGCTAAGGCGGCTTTTACTTTATCGCGGTAGCTGCGGCTTACTTTTAATTCTTGACCGTTTTCTAGTACCAGTAAGTATTCGCCACTTACCTGCGTGACTAGCTTGTTGATTTGCTTGCTATTTACAATAGCGCTACGGTGTACGCGCACAAACTCTTTTGGATCAAGTTCGGCTTCCAGCTCTTTCATGGTTTTGCGTAAAATATGTGTTTTACCATCAGCACAGTGTAAACACATGTAGTCGCCTGCGGCGTCAACCCATTGAATACTGCTCACCTGCACACGAACAATTTCGCCTTGCTCTTTTACCGCAATGGACTCTGGGAAACGGGTTTCTTCTAGTTTATCGCCAGCAGCAAGCTTTTTAAGAATTTCTTCACAGTTGTTACCCGTAATACCCGCAACAAAGCTAGCAAGTTTACGTTTATGGCTTGTATCTTCTTGTGATTTTAAATATGTTTGCACTTTTTCTACCGCCTTCTTCAATCTGTTGTCGTCTACTGGTTTAAGAAGGTAGTCTAATGCGTGAATTTCAAATGCTTTCACTGCGTATTGATCAAATGCAGTAACAAATACAATTGCAGGGATCCCTAACGCCGATTCAGACAGTTGTTTTACAACTTCTAACCCCGACAACCCTGGCATTTGTATATCTAAAAACATTAGATCTACTTGCTGACGTTTACATTCCGCCAACGCTTCTTCACCGTTTTTACAAAGGCCCACTACTTCAATTTGTGGGAAATCTCTTAACCTTATTGATAACCCCTTTCGTGCAAGAGGTTCGTCATCAACAATAAGTGTTTTTATTGTGTTCATGGTTATCCTTTTTCAAACGGTATACGTATATTTACAACAAGACCTTGCGGCTGATTGTTAGATAATACAAATGAATAGTTATGTTCGTAAAGCGTCTTTAAGCGATCTTGCGTATTTGCAAGCCCTACGCCTGAACTTTTCACTAATTCACCCTCACTGATATCCGTACCAGGACCGTTATCGGATACTTCTAATAATAATTCGTTAGCAAACACCTGTGCCTTAATTGCTATCGCCCCACCACTTTCTAAATTGGCAATGGCGTACTTAATTGAGTTTTCAATCAAGGGCTGCAAAATCATACTGGGTACCAGCGCATGTTTTGCTTCTTCGCTTACATCAATTTCTATGCTTAAGCGATCGTCAAAGCGTACTTTTTCAATATCAAGGTATAACCCCAAAACATGTAGTTCTTGTTCAAACGGCACGCGTTTAATGGGATCGGTGTTTAAGGTATAACGTAAAAACTCACTTAACTTAGAGACCATTTGGTTAGCGTTTTTATTCTCTTCTACCAAAATCAACGTCGAAATTGCGTTAAGCGTATTAAATAAGAAATGTGGATTAAGTTGATAACGCAACATTTTTAATTGCGCTTCATGTGCCATGGTATTGGCTTTTAACGCCTTTTGCTTTTCGCCTTGCAGTAGTTGATAGTATTTAATACCAAAATACAAACCACTCCAACACAGCACAATGTAAACTGAATCTAAGCCTTGTTTGAAATAATAAAACCATTCATCAGGGCGATAACCATGGCGATAAATTTCCCACAAGTTAAATTTTTGAATAACTGACCAAGATGTACCGACAATATAGGAGGCGACAAATACCACAAAAATCAAAAATAGCGGCTTGGCATTCCAAATCTTACGATATAAATAACGCAGAGGGATCGTTAACAAGCATCCTGCATAGGCATTTAGCACGATAACAAATACGTAGATGTCGCGCATTTCGAAAACGCGTGAGCCAATATAGTTTACTAAGGCATAACCAACCCAGCCGGCTATTTGTAATACCCAAAAAAACTTTTGTCTGTCTTCTACTAGTCTTTGCCAGTTCAAAATTCTTAAATTCATGTATACTTGGTATCTCTTATTATAAGAATGTGGGCCAGAAAGGCACTGACAGCTACCTTGCTTTCCATGCAACTCATCGCAAGGCAGTTGCAATTTGCCATAAAAAAAGCTGGCAGAAGCCAGCTTTCAATAGTTAAGTGATTATAAATCAACCTAATTTATCAGACGCAACTTTATAGGTTGGATCTTCAATTACGTTAACTTCGACTAAGTCTTTTGCGCGAGACAATAACTTCTGACAGTCTTTAGAAACATGACGTAAATGTAACTTTTTACCTTGCTTAGTGTAACGTTCTGCAAGACTATCAATTGCTTCAATGGCGCTGTGATCGGCAACGCGACTGTGTTTAAACTCAACAATCACATCCGCTGGGTCATTTTTAACATCAAATAGCTCTAAGAAGTTTTTAACTGAGCCAAAGAATACCGGACCGTGCAATTCATATACTTTTGAGCCGTTTTCATCGATGTAAGACGTCGTGTAAATATGTTTTGCGTGTTCCCAAGCAAACACTAACGCAGACACAATAACACCAACACATACCGCTACGGCAAGATCGGTTACTACCGTAACACCCGATACTAACACAATCACAAACGCGTCTGTTTTAGGCACCTTTTTCATAATACGGAAGCTTGACCACTCAAATGTGCCAAGTACTACCATAAACATTACGCCTACAAGTGCTGCAAGCGGGATCATTTCAATTAGGCTGGCTGCAAACAAAATAAACATCAGTAGCATAACTGCCGCTGTAATACCTGAAAGACGTGAGCGACCGCCTGAGTTAATGTTGATCATTGACTGACCAATCATCGCACAGCCCCCCATCGCACCAAAGAAACCGCATGTTACGTTTGCCGCACCTTGGCCAATACATTCTTGGTTTCCGTTGCCTCGTGTTTCAGTAATTTCGTCAATTAAGGTTAGCGTTAATAACGACTCAATTAAACCAATTGCCGCAAGTACTAAAGCATACGGTAAAATAATCCACAGAGTTTCAAGTGTCATAGGTACGTTCGGAATATGAAATTCAGGTAAGCCGCCTGCCATCGTCGCGTTTACGTCACCCGTCATATCTTTTAAGAAATCAACAACAGTACGTGCTTCTAAATCTAAACCAATCACCAAACCAGTTACTACAACAATTGCCGCAAGTGATGAAGGAATTGCAGATGTGAGTTTTGGTAAGAAATGAATAATCGCCATGGTTAACGCAACAAGGCCTGCCATGATAAACATTGGTTCGCCTGTCATCCATTGCATTTCACCATTTGCATCAGGCGCTTTAAATTGCCCTAGCTGCGCTAAGAAAATAACAATAGCCAAACCATTAACAAACCCGAGCATTACAGGGTGCGGCACCATGCGAATAAATTTACCAAGCTTTAGCACACCCGCTAATATCTGCAAAATACCCATCAAGAGTACGGTTGCAAATAAATACTCTACACCGTGGGTGACAACTAGACTCACCATAACAACCGCTAACGCACCCGTTGCACCTGAAATCATACCTGGGCGACCACCAAATACAGCAGTAATTAGACCAACAATAAATGCTGCATACAAGCCAACCAAAGGTTCTACGTGCGCAACAAATGCGAAAGCCACCGCTTCTGGCACAAGGGCTAGTGCGACGGTTAAACCAGACAGAATATCGTTCTTTGCCGATTTAGGGGCTCTAGATAATAAGTTAAACATGGATCTCCCATTGAGTAGCACAACATTGAGCAAAACTTGCTGTAATGCGTTTATTTTAGTCTATTTTGAGGGCGCGAAGTTTAGCAGAATCGACGATTTATAACAATTTATTAAATTTCACAAAAAAACCGCCTAAAGGCGGTTTAAATACAAATTTTGTTAACTGTGAGCCCCGTTGTAGTGCTCAATAACTCAAAATTATAACGGCAGCGAAGTTGAGCGCTTTACGCAGGTCATGGTTACGTTCGAGTGTACTTCTTGAACGTAATCTAAACTTAATAATTTATCACGCACAAACTGCTCATAGCCTTCAATGCCTTTTGAAATAATACGAAGCATAAAGTCCATAGTGCCTGCCATGGTGTAACACTCAGTTACTTCATCATAGCTTTGAATAAGTTCTTCAAATTCAGCTAGCTGCGCGCGGCCATGGCTAGACAGGCGCACATGCGCGTAAACCAACATATCAAAACCGAGTTTTTTCGGCTCTAAAATCGCTACCTTGCCTTTAATGTATCCTTCTTGTTCTAAACGAGAAATACGACGCCAACAAGGAGACTGTGATAGCCCTACTTTGTCGGCAATCTCTGCCGTTGATAAGCTCGCGTCTTTTTGAATCAATGCGAGTATTTGACGATCTACTTGGTTTAATGACATAGCTTATTCTTAAATTTACTCATTAATGGTTAAATAATACTATACAATAGTCTTTGCGTCTGCTGATTTATTAATAATTTAGCCAAAGCGACCACTGGTAAATGGGTTGGTACGTTTTTCATGACCTACAGTTGTGGTTGGCCCATGACCTGGGTAAACCGTATAATCCTCTGGCAGCGAATAAATCTGTGATTCAATCGACTGCTTTAGCTGCTGTGCATTGCCACCTGGAAAATCAGTGCGCCCTACCGAACCGTTAAACAAAACATCACCAACGAATATCCGTTTAGAGTCATGTTCAATGAAAACAACGTGACCTGGCGTATGCCCTGGGGTAAAACGCACTTCTAGGGTGATTTCACCAAATGAAAAGGTATCACCGTCCGCTAGCCAGGTATTAGGGGTAAACACCTCAGCAAGCGGAAAGTTAAACATTTCACTTTGTCGTGGCAATGCATCTAGCCAAAACTTATCGCCTAGATGAGGACCAACAATGTCCACATCGTAAGTTTCGGCCAATTGCTTCGCAGCACCAACATGATCTAAATGACCATGTGTTAATAAAATCGCTTTTAGTGAGGCATTTGCACTATTAATTGCCGCGATTAACTTTTCAATATCCCCACCGGGATCAATAATTGCAGCATGTTTAGTTGTTTTACACACTAATAAATTAGCATTTTGTGCAAACGGCGTAACAGGATTTGTAAAAACGTCTAACATAATCACTCATACTCAATTAAAACGGGGTAATTTAAGTACCCGCCATCGTAAAATGGGGTTTTGCTGTACAGCCACGCTAAACGTTTTTGCGCGCTGTTTTTAAACTCACTATCGCTGTCTAGCTTTTCGTCAAACGCACGCTTCAACGCTGGGTCATTTGCTAGCATTTTTTCTGCAAACGGCAATAACGCATAGTTTTCTGAATATTCAGTGCGTTGAAAGATACTATTAAAAAAGCCCCACTTAAAGAACGAGTCTTCCGCTTCTGGTTGCAGTAAATGCACCGCCAATTTACCATTTGGTTGCGCAGTGCTTATTTTGTAATACGTACTTAAATCAACTTTAGCGGCATTTGAATACTCAAATTGGCCAGATACCTGCAATCGGCTTTCAAATGGTGTTGATGAAAAAGTGTGATCGGTAACCGTAATTGCTTTTAAGTTATTTACAACACCATAGGCACGCTCAAGCTTAATACCATGTTGCTGTAATTTTGCTGCGATATTACTCCACGCTTTTGGTAAATAATATGCGGCAGGCACTTTCACTTTTTCAACCACCTCTTTACGCCAAAAAACCGGTAACCCTTTGTACGTTATTGCCTTACCTGTGTAACGCACTTCTTGTTGAGCGCTTAATTCGCTGAAGTACTTTTCATATTCAATACCCAAAAAGTCAATATTTACCGGTACCTTGCTATAACTACGGGCAACAACTAATTCACGCGGCATAAAGTCTTTTTCAATTTTCACTGTGCGGCGTAACTTGCTCAAATTATTTGAAACGGCATCAATCACACCATCTAAAAATACGTAAGTGCCAAGTACACGTTGTTTGTATGGTTTTAATGAATGATTTTCTAATAAAATGGTTGGCAAATTAGTAATATCACCCCAGCCATTAGAATAGCGCGGCGTGGCAACCCAACCTGCTAGACCTTCGCTCATTTCACGCTTATTCATAACAAACACCAGTGGGCCTGGGATATGGCCAAAACGTGACAGTTTCGCGTCAATTACCGGATTGATCTTTTCTGTAATAAATTGCGCAATTTTTGGTGATTCCGAAGCGAAACTAGGCGTTGAGCCATAGGTAATATCATACTGATAGTCCGCACCGTCGGTTACATGCATATCAACGTACATATCTGGTTGATATTGATTAATCACGCGCATCACCGCCTGAACGCCAGGGGTTTCAAGCTTAGTGTAATCTCGGTTTAAGTTTAAATTGCGACCATTAGTACGAAACCCCATGACCTCAGGACCACGCTGATTAATACGGTTAAAGCGGCTCGCATTTTCATGTCCATCGACATTTAAAATCGGAATAAACAGTAAATTTACGCGTTTTAAAATATCATTTCGCTGCCCTTGAGCGATATCACGCAGCAACATAAAGGTGGCATCTTTGCCATCTATTTCACCAGAGTGAATACCCGCTTGTAGCAAAATAGTCGCTTTATTGTTATCGATTTGACCTGTTTCACTGGCGATAAGCATTTTTATTGGCCGACCCGCGTCACTGGTACCAATCGACTCGATTTTAAACTGCTTACTATTTGCCTCAACCAGTTTATCGAGATACACCATGGTATCGTGATAATTAGGGGATTCCATACCACCTGAACGTTCAAATTGTGTTGCCAGTGGATTGGTTGGTTGTAATAGGCGTTCACTTTGCCCTTGCCACGCGGTAAGTGGCGGTAAGTGGTCAACTGCAGAAAGGCTCGCAGTCAGTAATAAAGCGTTTAAAAACATGCGTGTTATTTCTTTATAATAATTTGGCTTTACGGTAATCAAATTAACTTGAATTTGCAATTGAACGCGTTAAGGTAGGGCCAATTATTCTTTAAAATCAGAACATATGACTAAAACAGTACTAATAACAGGTAGTTCAAGCGGCATTGGCTATTACTGTGCAAAAGCGCTCGTTGAACGTGGCTATAAGGTCGTCGCAACTTGCCGTAAATTAGAAGACGTTGCGCGCCTACAACAAGAAGGTATTCACAGTGTCCAGCTCGACCTTGCGAGTGAAGCCAGTATTGAAAGTGGTTATCGCCAAGCGCTCGATATTCTCGGTCATATTGATGTGCTATTTAATAACGGTGCATATGGCCAGCCGGGCGCAGTAGAAGACTTGCCAACACATGCACTGAGAACCCAATTTGAAACCAATTTATTCGGTTGGCACCATTTAACCTGCCTAGCCATAAAGCATATGCGTGAACGTGGCCAAGGCCGCATTATTCAAAATTCATCTGTGTTAGGTTTAGTCACTTTACCTTATCGTGGTGCCTATAATGCCAGTAAATTTGCACTAGAAGGCTTAACCGACACTCTGCGCCAAGAGCTATCAGATACCAATATTCAGGTTAGTTTAATTGAGCCTGGGCCAATTGAATCGAAATTTAGAGACAACGCATTAGCCGCATTTTTTAGTGCTGAGATTGACGCTGAAAACAGTGCCCACTATGAAAACTATTTAAAACAACAGGCACGTCTTGAAGTAAAAGGTAAAGCGCAACCATTTACACTTGGCCCAGAAGCGGTTTATAAAAAGTTACTGCATGCCATTGAAGCAAAACGTGCGAAACCACGCTACTACGTGACCTTCCCTACCTATTTATTTGGCTACTTAAAGCGTATTTTATCGACCCGCTTAATGGACAGCATTTTAACCAAGTCGAGATAGGGTTCTGGGTTCTGGGTTCTGGGTTCTGGGTTCTGGGTTCTGGGTTCTGGGTTCTGGGTTCTGGAGTATTCTGAAATCTTAAATCTGAACACTCAATACTTAGAAATTAAAAAAGGGAGCAAAAGCTCCCTTTAAATCTGTAAAGCGTTTTAATCAAAGATTAAGCAGCTAGACCTTCTTTTGCTTTAGCAACTAGTGCTGCGAAAGCTACTTGGTCGTATACAGCGATATCTGCAAGGATCTTACGATCGATTTCAACAGATGACTTCTTAAGACCGTTAATGAAACGGCTGTAAGATAGACCGTTCTGACGTGCTGCCGCGTTGATACGTGCAATCCATAATTGACGGAAAGTACGTTTCTTAGCGCGACGGTCGCGGTAAGCGTATTGACCTGCTTTAGTTACTGCTTGGAACGCTACGCGATAAACACGTGAACGTGCTCCGTAGTAACCTTTAGCTTGCTTTAAAACTTTCTTGTGACGTGCACGTGCGATAACACCGCGTTTAACTCTTGCCATGACTAAAAACCCCTATTAAGCGAATGGTAACATACGGTTGATAAGGCCGATATCGTTCTTATGAACCATAGCCTTAGGACGTAAGTGAAGCTTACGCTTAGAAGATTTCTTAGTCAGAATGTGACGTAAGTGCGCTTGTTTACGCTTGAAACCGCCTGAAGCAGTCTTTTTGAAGCGCTTTGCAGCACCTCTGTGGCTTTTTAATTTATAGCCCATTGCAATAACTCCAATTGATATTGCTTTAATATTCAGCAAGTAGGCGGAATTTACATTCACTTTGCAGGCCTAACTTACTACCAATTACCGGTGGAACAAAGTTCACTTTAACCGGCTAAACAAGGTGGAGGCTAAAAGCCTCACTTTATACCTAGTTTATCTTTGCACCATTACTTTTTAGCAATTGGTGATAACATCATAATCATTTGACGGCCTTCCACTTTTTTAGGGAAAGACTCAACTTGAGCGATGTCTTGTAAATCGTCTTTAATGCGGTTTAATAAATCAATACCGATTTCTTGGTGCGCCATTTCACGACCACGGAAACGAATAGTAACTTTTGCTTTATCGCCCGCTTCTAAGAACTTAGTTAAATTGCGTAATTTAACTTGATAATCACCGATGTCAGTACCTGGACGGAATTTGATTTCCTTAATCTGGATCTGCTTCTGCTTTTTCTTTTGTTCTTTTTGTGCTTTGCTTTTTTCAAAGATGAACTTACCGAAATCCATCACTTTACAAACAGGTGGCTCTGCATTTGGGCTAATTTCAACTAAATCAACACCGGCAGCATCTGCTTTATCAAATGCTTCTTGCAGGCTAACTACGCCTAATGGCTCACCTTCAAAGCCGACTAAACGGACTTCTTTTGCTGTAATTTCTTCGTTGATACGATTTTTTTGAGCCGCTGGGCCCTTTTTTCCGCCTCTAATGGTTCGTTCCTCCACGAAATACCAAGATTAAAAACAAGGTGCGTAATGTACATTATTTATACACACCTTGCACTATTTTATTTTCTATTTTTAACTTCTTCAGCAAGCTTAGCAATAAAGTCATCAACTGATAACTTGCCAAGGTCTTCACCAGTACGTGTTCTAACTGCTAGTTCTTGTTGTTCTACTTCTTTATCACCAACAACTAGTAAATACGGAATACGTTTTAAAGTATGCTCGCGAATTTTAAAGCCTATCTTCTCATTTCTCAAGTCAGCACAGGCTCTAAATCCAAGATTATTCAATTTTTCTACAACTTCTGTAACATATTCAGACTGTTTATCGGTAATATTCATTACCACAACCTGTTTTGGTGCCAACCAAGTTGGGAATAATCCCGCATATTCTTCAGTTAAAATACCGATGAAACGCTCAATTGAACCTAAAATCGCACGGTGTATCATCACTGGCGTTTTACGTTCGTTATTTTCTGCAACATAAGTTGCACCTAAACGACCTGGTAATGCAAAGTCTAACTGAACCGTACCACATTGCCACGCACGCTCTAAACAGTCGTATAATGTGAATTCAATTTTCGGACCGTAGAATGCACCTTCACCTGGTAGGTATTCAAATTCAATACCATTTGCATCAAGTGCATCAGCCAGTGCTTTTTCTGACTTGTCCCACATTTCGTCTTCACCAATGCGCTTTTCCGGACGCGTTGATAGTTTTACCACGATTTTTTCGAAGCCGAATGTTTCGTATGTGTCGTATACCATTTTGATACACGATGATACTTCTTCCATTACCTGCTCTTCAGTACAGAATACGTGCGCATCGTCTTGTGTAAAGCCACGTACACGCATTAGGCCGTGTAGTGCACCCGATGGTTCGTTACGGTGACAACAACCAAATTCAGCCATACGCAGTGGTAAATCACGGTATGATTTTAAACCTTGGTTAAAGATCTGAACGTGACCTGGACAGTTCATTGGCTTAATCGCATATTCGCGCTTTTCAGATTCAGTGGTAAACATCGCATCGCCATATTTATCCCAGTGACCTGATTTTTCCCAAAGTACACGGTCCATCATTAATGGGCCTTTTACTTCTTCGTACTTATATTCGCGCAGTTTCTCACGCACAAAGTCTTCTAGCTCGCGGTAAATGCTCCAGCCGTCATTGTGCCAAAACACCATGCCTGGCGCTTCTTCTTGCCAGTGCCATAAATCCAGTGCTTTACCAATTTTACGGTGATCACGTTTTTCTGCTTCTTCAAGACGCTTTAAATACGCTTTTAATTGTTTTTTATCTGCCCACGCTGTGCCATAAACACGTTGTAGCATTTTGTTATCTGAGTCACCACGCCAGTATGCACCTGCCACTTTCATAATTTTAAAGTGCTGACAGAATTTCATATTAGGTACGTGTGGACCACGACACATATCAATGTATTCTTCGTGGTGGTATAGACCTGGAGTATCATCACGGCTGATGTTTTCGTCTAAGATTTCCATCTTGTACGTTTCACCACGCGCTTCAAATGCATCGCGCGCTTCTTGCCAAGTAACAACTTTTTTAACAACGTCGTAATTTGTTTTCGCAAGTTCTAACATACGCTTTTCTAGTTTTTCTAGATCTTCCGCTGTTAATGAGTGCTCCATATCGATGTCGTAGTAAAAACCGTTGTCGATTGTTGGACCAATCGCCATTTTAACATCTGGGTAAAGCTGCTTAATTGCATGACCTAATAGGTGAGCACATGAGTGACGAATGATTTCTAAACCATCGTCATCTTTTGCGGTAATGATTTCCAGCTGGCTGTCTTCGGTGATTAGCTGGCATGCGTCTACACGTTCGCCATTGATACGACCAGCAATGGTTGCTTTAGCTAAACCAGGGCCGATGTCTAGTGCAACGTCTAATACAGAAACAGGATTATCAAATGCTCGTTGTGAGCCATCTGGAAGAGTAATAATTGGCATGTTTTGTCCTTGCTACAGTGGTGATGCCTACAATGCATCACATGCAGTTAATAAAGTGAGTCCAGCATTCAAAACACTTTTACAATAAGTGTGGTTACTTAAATACTCGGCTCATGAAAGTAAAACAGTTATTTTAACTAGCAAATTATGAATTACAAGGAGAAACCGAGCCGATTGACTAATTTTCCAAATCACACATACTTAGGGGTAATCAGCAAGCGAAGTAAAGACAATGTCACTGACCATAGCCTCTCTAAATTTATGCAATTACTGCAAGCCACCTTACAGCTTTTATGACTTCGAATCGACCTACACTAAAGCGCAATGGCAGCAAAAAGAAGCGTGGCTGAGTCAATTGTTATTAAACACCCGCCCCGATGTCATTTGTTTTCAAGAAGTGTTCTCAGTATGCGCATTAACTGAACTAATCGCCCAATGCGGGCTTCCCCACTTTGCTATTTGCGATGAACCTGCGCTCGATGAGCACAATCCTTATTTATATAAACGTCCAATTGTTTTAATTGCATCGCGGTTTCCTATTACCAATGTCAGGCGCATTGATGTGCCGCCATTTTTAAAAATGTCGGCGCTGTCGCGTGAAATTATTAATTGTGAAATCACTCACCCTGAATATGGCCATATACGATTATACGGCACACATTTAAAATCAAAACGCGCAACCGACATTGCCGACGAACTGCCTAACGCAGACGAAATATCACCTGTCGCAATCTCCCATATTGGCCGAATACTATCTGATAAACAACGTGCCGATGAAGCCATGGCACTGTATTTTGATTTTATCAGTCAGCAACTTAAACACCCGCTTCCCAGTTTTATTATGGGAGATTTTAATCAACAAGCGGTGCAATCGAACTTAGCATTTTTTACCGAAGAAACTGAATTTAAACAAGACCTTGATGGCGATTTAAAACTGCTCGACAGCTTTTATTTGAGCCAATTACAAACCCGTAAACCAACTCACTATTATTATGGCAAAGGCAGTGTGCTCGACTACATCGTTTGCCCTGAATCGATTTTAAGTGAATTAAATTTGGGTACACTTGATTTCAAGGTGCAGGACGAGCATATTAGCCAAGACGAAATCAACGTAACAACCGATCATGCAATGGTCTGTATTACCCTTTCCTAACAGCGCCATTAATCATCGTAATTTATCTGAACACACTAATGTTATTTATAAGGCCTGTGGTAAACTAGCGAAAATTTTTAGTTAGGAATGCCCCAATGAGAACATGTGGTGTTGAAATTAAAGGCTCTGAAGCCTTAATTTGTGTATTAGCAAAAGACAACGATGTATTTGATATTCGTGATGTGCGCCAAACACGATTTGTATTACCAAAAAGCGATGATGCTGAAGAAATCCGTAAATTTCAGTTTGATTTTGCAAAACTAATGCAAGATTACCAAGTTGATAGCATTGCTATCAAAGAGCGTCAACAAAAAGGGAAATTCGCGGGCAGCCCACAAGGCTTTAAAATTGAAGCGGCACTGCAACTGATTGACGATATGCGTGTGGTATTACTTAATCCAACGGCAATGAAAGAACAGCTGAAGAAAAATCCGTTGCCAATTGATTTTGAAGATACCGGCCTTAAAAAGTTTCAAGAAACGGCATTTTTTACAGCCTACATAGACCTAACGCACCGCACTTATAATAAAGCGTAAGTAAAAAGGCGCCAATTGGCGCCTTTTTTAATGTGCTTGAGTTTACTTAGTGTAAGCACGTGGCATATTGGTTTCAGCCATATAACGGTCACGTAATTTATCGTGACGCGACTCAGTCGATACTTCAACACCATTAATCATCACTTTTTCAAGTGTAGTGCTGAATTCAAATGGGTCTGCCGACCATACAGCTAAATCTGCAGCCTTGCCAACTTCAATGCTACCTGCATCTTCAATATTAAAGATTTCAGCAACATTACTTGTAATCGCTTTCAGTGCACCTTCTCGGCTCATGCCATTGGCAATTGCATTACCCGCATCATAACGCAGTTGATACACATTGTGGCTGCTATCGCCTGCAATAGTAAGTGCCACCAGCACACCGGCTTTTTCTAACTCGCCAGCTGTTTCAAGTGACGCATTTAACGAATCAAAATCACCCGGTAAATTTGCCATCGCACTTAAAATAACAGGTACCTTAGCTGCCGCCAGTTCTGCTTTGATTGGCAATGCATCTTCCGCGCCTGAAATCACCAAATCGATACCAAAGCGCTCTTTCACTTTAATTAGCTCAAGCATGTCTTGTGCACGTGATACACGCACAACAACAGGTTTTTCACCGTTTAATGCCGCTGTTAATAGCTTTTCTTTTTTAGAAGGCTCTGCTTTATCGTCTTTTTTGTCAGATTTTTTTGCTTTCGCAATTTTCGTTTGCTGCTCTTCTAGCGTATCGATAAATTCACTTAAAGACGCTGCACGTGAACCGTCTTTAGTACCGCCTAGATTAACAATAATCGCATTTTGGCTATCAACCACACTTGTACCAAACTCGCCGCTTAAATTAACCGTTGAGCTTAAACCAACAAATGGACTTTCACCCCAACTTGGCGCAATAACATCACGGGTGATCCCGCCTTTACGTGCATACGCAATCAGTGTTGATTTTGGGTTAAACGCAAGTGATGGGTCAAAGGTAATACCACCTTTTTTCTCGTTGCCATCACGCGATGAAGCAACGGCGCCCACTTCCACTAAACCAAGTTGGTTCATGCTGCCAATAAAACCAGGCGTTACAATTTTACCTTGTGCATCAATAATCACATCTGCGGTTGCTGCGTCAGTAGTAACGGCTTTGATTTTGCCGTCTTCGATGATCACACTACCGTTTTTAATAACACCTTGCTCAGATGCAGTATGGATTTGTGCATTAATAATTGCAGTTGTTTGCGCCATTGCGCCTGCTGAACTTAACACCGCTGCAGCAAGTAAGGTCTGTTTAAATAATTTCATCACTGTATTCCTTATTGCTGGCCTAACATAAAGTCGCTTTTCGCTTGGTATTTTTCATCGTTGCGGTCATATACTTTTGCGCCGTCAATAAATACTTGCTCTGCCTGTGCGTAAACACTAAATGGGCTTTGATTCCAAATAACAACATCTGCTTGCTTGCCGGCTTCTAGGCTACCCACTTTATCTTCAACACCCAGCGATATCGCAGCGTTTTGCGTGATCCAACGAATAGCATGCTCTTCTTTAATATCAAAACCGTTTTCATTAGCGCGGTACATTACTTTTGCCGCTTCTTGGTTTAGACGCTGAATTGTTGTGTCTGAATCTGAGTGAACGATGGCACATGAATTTTTAACCGCATCAACAATGGCAATGTTTTCTTGCACCATGTCGTAAGCTTCCATCTTAAAGCCCCACCAATCAGGCCAAAGTGCAGCACAGCTGCCGTTATCTGCTAGTAAGTCTGCAATTTTGTATGCTTCAATACCATGGTGGAACGTACCTGCGTGGTAACCAAATTCTTTTGATAGGTCAATCATCATCGCCATTTCTTCTGCTTTGTAGCAGTGGTTATGGATCATGATCTCGCCATCTAAAACGCCACGTAGTGTATCTAGTTTAATATCACGCTCTGGTGCATCAACGGTTAAACCTAACTTATGCTCGCGATCGTATTTTTCCCAAGCAAGTTTGTATTCTGTTGCCTCAGCCCATGCGCTGCGATAGCCAGCCATGTTACCCATACGTGTTGCTGGTGACTCTTTGCGGCTACCATATACGCGTTTCGGGTTCTCACCACATGCCATTTTTAAACCATAAGGTGCATCTGGGAATTTCATTGCTTGCATGGTGTGCGCTGGTACGTTTTTAAGCGTTACGCCGCGGCCGCCAAATAAATTAGCTGAGCCTGGTAAAACTTGCAGTGATGTAATACCACCAGCACGGGCAGTATTAAAACCAGGATCTTGTGGCCAGATTGAGTGTTCAACCCATACGTAAGCGGTATTTGGGCTAGTCATTTCATTGCCGTCTTGGTGCGATTCAACCGACGGGCTTGGGTAGGCACCTAAATGCGAGTGTACATCAATAATACCCGGAGTAACCCACTTGCCATTGGCGTCAATTACGCGTGCACTTGCATGACTTAAGTTTTCGCCTACTTTTGAAATTTGGCCATTTAAAATCAATACATCTGCATTATCAAGACGTTCGCCAGTACCTGTTAATACGGTAGCATTCTTAATCAGTAATTCTGTACTTTCATAAGGTTGATAAGTACTCGGGTATGGATTTTTGTTAATTGAAACGTGCTCACCTTGTGGTGCTTGTTTATTACAAGCTGCCAGCCCCAGTGACATAGCAACAACTAACGCAGAAGGGATAAATCTTTGCATTATTGTTATTCTCCGAAAAAATACTGCTCAAATGTAGCGAATAAAAGCCGCAATTGCACATTTTTACGGTAAACACCCGCTTATTTGCTATAAACAAATGTAAACGCTACAAATGTAATCGGTAAAAATAGTCGCCCTTGTCATTTATCACGCTAATCTTTAACAAACTAGCGTAGGCTAAATCAATGGATTGCTGAAACTGCCCATCGGATTGTTGTACCCCGAGTACTAACTGAAGAATTTCGCGCATCACGCCAGCGTGACTTACCAGTAATAGATTCTTTCCTTGATACTGCTGACAGACAAATTTAAACGCTGTGGTTACACGTTGATTAAACGCCACCATGGTTTCACCATTAGGAGGCGATACCGAATACGGCGATTTAAAAAATGCCATAATTTGGCTGTTATGGTGCTCAAATAATTCGCTAAATGGTTTGCCATCCCAATCGCCAAAATTCATTTCAGCAAAATCACTCATCGTTTCAAAACTGAGGTTTTTGTCATCGGCGTAGGTTTTTGCAAAGTAGCAACAGCGTTTAAGTGGCGAGCTTATAACGGCATCGATAGTTAGCCCATCGCTAGCTTGCTGCATTTGTGAAAGCCCGTGTTCGGTGATCGCAAAATCCGTCAATCCACGTAAGCATTTATCACCCTCTGGTAACCCATGCCGTAGTAAGTAAATGTTAGTCGTGTTTGAGTTCATGAGCGATCCCAGCAATGGTAAACGTAACCGTGCTTGCAATACGCGCAACATCTTGATTTAACCAACCTTGCTCATCGGCAAATTGGCGCGCTAATGCATTATCGGGGGTTATAGAAAAACCAACCTCATTACTTACCATAATCACAGCATTTTTAGTTCGCGTTAACCAATCAAGAAAGCGTTGCTTTTCTTCTTGCCAATCAATTTGTTGATAATACAAACAGTTATTTAGCCAAACCGTTAAGCAATCAATCAATATAATGCAAGGTTCTTCAACTGCATTCAATGAGTCAACAAGTTTGGGACCGCTTTCAATGGTTTGCCACTGCTTAGGGCGCGTGTGTTTGTGGCGCTCGATACGGCTTTTCATTTCATCGTCAAACGCTTCAGCGGTTGCAATATAAACAACCGGAAGTCCTAGCTGAGTTGCGTATTCTTGCGCTGTTTGTTCGGCATAACGGGATTTACCAGAACGCACACCACCAATTACTAAATTTTTCTTCATTAAAAGCAAAAGCCCTTGTTACTGCTGGGTTTGTCACGCACAATAACTAAAAAATATTTGGAAATCCAGATGTCTACCAGCAACAATATTGCCGACACAATTCAAAACACCATTAACGGTAAGATTAAACCGTTAGGCTCGCTTGGTAAAATAGAACAACTTGCAGCGCAAATCGCTACGCTACACCTTACCCCTAGCAGTGAAAATTCATTATCTATTCTAAATCCTACGTTACTTGTGTTTGCTGGTGACCATGGTATTGCTAAACACAATATCAGTATTGCCCCAAGTGACGTTACCACGTTGATGGTGAGTTGCTTTTTAAGCGGGCAAGCTGCGATCAATAGCTTTATAAAGTCAACAAATTGGCAATTAAAGGTAGTCGATTGCGGTATTCAGACCCAATTACCAACGCATAATAATTTAATAAACGCGCGCTTAGGTAATGTTTGTGGTGATATAAGCGTAGAGCCCGCTTTAACTGAAACACAGTTCGATGAAGCACGCTTGCATAGTGAAAAGTTGCTACAACAGCTAGATACTAATCTAATAGCCTTTGGCGAAATGGGGATCGGTAATACCAGTCCAGCAAGTGCTATATTTGCAAAACTATTTAAGCTACCTGTAGAAAATGTGGTTGGACATGGCACTGGCATTGACCAGCAACAATTTAACAACAAACGTTTGCTTATAAGTAAGGCGGTTAAGCGTGTAGACAGCGACCAGCCGCTCGAAATTTTGCGCCAGCTAGGTAGTTTTGAGATTGCTACCATGACCTTTACCATGCTGGAAGCTTCTATACACAACAAATTAATATTGGTTGATGGATTTATTGTAACAAGCGCAGCGGCTATTGCTCTGGCAATCAAACCAAGTATTAGAACTAATTTAGTATTTGCCCATAAATCAAACGAATCCGCACATGGCCAAATGTTAGACAAATTAGCGGTAGAGCCATTGCTTGATCTTTCTTTAAGGCTAGGAGAAGGCACTGGCGCCGCACTTTGCCTTGGGTTAATTGAGGCAGCCGTTAACTTTTACAATGAGATGGCCAGTTTTGAAGATTTGGGAATTGCCTTGTAATGACGCTACAACATGAAATCGCGTTATTTAAGTTAGCGCTCAGCTTTTTAACGCGTATTCCCATTCATATAGACGACTACAGTGATGACAAACTCAACAAGGCGTCTGGTTATTTTCCGCTAGTTGGCGTATTTATTGGGTGTTTACTCGGGTTATGTGTTTACCTTTTACAACTTGTGTTGCCAATTAGCGTATCGGTTGTGCTTGTAATAATAATTGGTTTATTACTTACGGGCGGTTTTCATGAAGATGGCCTAGCAGATATTGCCGATGGCTTTGGCGGTGCATTCGATGCCCATAGAAAACTGGAAATTATGAAAGACTCACGCCTTGGCACCTATGGTACACTAGCTCTGATTTCGCTGTTTGCAATCAAGTATCAAACCCTCGTTGCAACAAGTCATATTGTCATGGCATTAATCGCAGCACATGGTATTAGCCGTGCATTTGCCACTAGTATTATTGGCACATGCCCTTATGTCACAGAAGACACCATAAGCAAAGTAAAACCAATTGCCAAACACTTGCCAAGCAGCGCTCAGAACCGTTTATGGCTTACCTTTTGTGTACTATGTGCTGTGTTATTTTTGTATGGCATGAGTTTACTACAGCTTATAGCACTCTTTGTGACCTGTTTCGCGGTTCGCAGCGTACTTATCGCTTGGTTTAAAAAACACATTAATGGCTATACCGGAGATTGTTTGGGCGCGGCTCAGCAAATTTTCGAAGTATTGATATATTGCTTAGTTTTATTATTTTTGGAATAACAATGTCAGATAAATTTGAACAACATCAAAAGCGTCAAGAAAAAATCAAAAAAGCGGTCGATGAGAAAGTTGCCAAAGCAACCATAGAGAAAGGACTATTTCTCGTTATCACTGGTAATGGCAAAGGGAAGTCGACCAGTGCGTTTGGCACGGTTGCACGTGCTGTAGGTCATGGGCAAAAAGCAGCTGTAGCACAATTTGTTAAAGGCGGCTGGGAGTGTGGTGAGCGCAATTTACTTGAAAATGCCGGCGCCACTTTTTTTGTTATGTCGACAGGCTTCACTTGGGAAACGCAAAACCGAGAATCAGATACACAAGCCGCGCAAGCTGTGTGGCAAGACATCAAACAGTGTTTATCAGATGACACCATAGATTTGGTCGTACTTGATGAAATCACCTACATGATTAATTACGACTATATTGACCTTGATGACGTACTAATGGCAATTGCCAAACGCCCAAAAGAGCAATCCGTGATTGTGACCGGTCGCGCAGCACACCGTAAGTTAGAAGAGCTCGCTGACACAGTCTCCGAAGTACGTAATGTCAAACATGCCTTTGAAAACGGCGTTAAAGCGCGTAAAGGCATCGACTGGTAAATTAACACAAAGCGACGTGTAATTACTTCAGCAATGAAAAAAGTTAAAAAATAATTTCAGCTATTTATTGCAAATGTCACATATTAACGCCATGAAAAGTGGCGTTTTTTATGCGCTAATGACACATTTGAAATACTCTTTTACACCCTGTCACGTTCGGTTAACAGCATTTTTTCGAGTTTCAGCGACTATATAAGTACGTTCAATTGAAAACGTGAACATTTACTTTAATTAATGTTGGAATGAGGAATTTAACATGAAAATTTTAGCAGCAGCACTTATTAGCACCACCCTTTTCGCTTCAGTAAACGCATCTGCAGATACACAATTTGTCGCAGCAGATAATTCGCCGGGTACTGCGCTTTGTATGGCAATGACAACAAACAAACCGCTTAAACTACATCGTGAACTTAAAGAAACTTATCTTAAAAAGCATTCACTGGCGGATAAACTAACTTGTAATGATATGTCGCTGGCGAAATTTGCAAATACATATGGCCTTAACCGCACTGGCAAATATTTAAACTTAGAAGTTAAAACATCAACCAGTATTCAAGACTTAGCAATGGCGAAAAAACAAATCATCTATGTTTCAGGCAGCAAGTAACCTTAACATGGTGTTTGGATAATGACAGGAATAAGACAAGAAAACGGAGGCTCTGCCTCCGTTTTTACGTAATTCTTTTTAATAGATAATCGGCTTTAAATAAAATGAGCAAGTAAGCCAAATAAACCACCGAATACTCCACCCCAAACAACCAACCAGCCTAGGTGCTCTTTAATAAGGTTTTGAATAAGCTCTTTGACAAGTTCAGGCGTTAACTCGGTTAAACGCGCCTCAATAATCGCTTCAATTTTTGATTGGAGCTTTTCCGCACTGGTGTTAGATGTTAGCTGTGCTTGCACAGTTTTATGGAATACTTCAGAGCTACTGATCTCAATAAGCGATGACTGCATTTTTTCAATAAACGGCTGTTTCATTGGTTCAAGTACTGCTGTACCACCAAACATGCCAAGCATCGCGCCAAACTGCGAGTTTTCAACCACGTCTACCAACGAGTCAAACGCAGGGTTTAAATCGGTATTTTCAATGATCGGCGTGAAATCGATGCCATTATCGCTATTATCCAGCTCTGCTGACATGAGCTTATTAATATTTTCTTGAGTAAAGAACTGCGACATAAATAAGCGCTTAATGGCTAATTTAATCTGTTCAAACTGATTTGGAATCACACCCGAACCGTAAAGACCGGGTACTTTTTCAAATAACATGTGCACAGCAAGCCAGTTTGTTAGCGCACCTGATAACGCAAATAAACCAATGCTAAGTAACCACGGTAAAGACAATACAAAACCCGCCACTGTTAACACCACAGCGACAAGATTGGTGATAGCGTGCTTGTTCAACTAACCCTCCAAATTCCAGCTAAACCCAAATCGCCGCTATTTTAAAGTTTGGGTTTGGCTAGAAGCAAGGGCAAAAAGCCGAATTTCTTCTTATTTTATGTGCTTTTTTGTAAACGGTGCTCAAAAATAATGAGCCTTGACTATAGTTAGTTTGTTGCTCAACTGTGTGCTTGCGCCACTAGCAAACTAAATCGCGCGAAGGACTTAATCATGTGGAATGCCCTAATCACCGAACTGTCAAAAACCCTACATTGTAACCTCGCTATATCGAACAAAATTCAACTGTCGAACTCTGGAGATGATCTGCTTTATAAACTTTCAGATGATAAACAGAGTTTTTTTGTTAAAGTCGCAAGTAAAGACAAACTCGATAACTTTGAACAAGAACGCATTGGTTTAAACACCCTTACCAAAGAAAGCACTTTTTACGTTGCCGATTCGCTGCTTGTCGGTCAAAGTAATGAGTTTGCCTACCATGTAATTGAATGGCTTGATTTAGATGACGGCAGAGAAACCGATTGGTATCACTTTGGTGTGACATTAGCTGAACTTCATAAAAAACATCAACAACAAATGTTTGGCTTTGATTTAGATAACTACATAGGTTTAACTGCTCAGCCTAATGAGTGGCATAAAAAATGGGATACTTTTTTTGCCGAACAGCGAATTGGTTTTCAACTGCAACTGCTGGCGGAAAAACGCATTCATTTGGTGGATATTGACCGCTTTGTCGATTTAATAAAGCAAATACTGCATACCCATCGTTGTCAGCCATCATTACTGCATGGTGATTTATGGCGAGGCAATGTAGGCTTTTGCCAACACAAACCGAGCGTGTTTGACCCAGCATGCTATTATGGCGACCGCGAAGCCGATATTGCTATGACCGAGCTGTTTGGCAAATTTCACCATGATTTTTATGTTGGCTATCAAGATACCTATCCACTGCCCGAAACTTACCAAGAAAGAAAGCATATTTATAACTTGTACCACGTGCTTAATCATGGAAATATTTTTGGTAATCAATATATTGAAGATGCGCATATGCAAGTTGTTAAAATCCAGCAACGATATGGTCTAGACTAGCGGGTAAAATTAAGGTTTTCGACTACACTTTAACAAGTGTCTTTATTGTTGGAAACTGCTATGAGAGACCATAAATTTCAACGGATCACTTGCCCGCATTGTGGCAATCATGTCGATGTAGAACTTGATACAACACTCGGCGACCAAGAATACTACGAAGACTGTGCAGCCTGTTGCAATCCTATCCATTTAAATATGCACATAAATAGGATTTACAACAAAGTGGAACTCAGTGTCGACAGTGATGACGAACAGGTTTTTTAAACCTTTCGGCAGCAATTAGAGACCTTTCGCTTTCATATAACGTTCGATAGTTTCAACAATAGTATAGGTTTGTTGGTCCACCTCGATATTAAATTCGCTACCAATGTGTGCAAGACCCAAATTGGTTACTTCTAGCGTTTCTGGAATTAGGTGTAGATAAAATCCGTTGTGAGTAACTTCGCCAACCGTTAAGCTGCAGCCGTTTACACTAATAAAGCCTTTGTAGTTAATGTATTTGAGCCATTTTTCCGGTAACGAAAGAAACATTGCGCAGTTATCTTGCTCACGTTCAATACGCGTAAGCTTAGCAACGGTGTGAATATGCCCAGAGACAATATGTCCGCCCAACTCAGTACCAAAGGTAACCGAGCGTTCAAAGTTTACTTTTTCGCCTTGTTTTAATTTACCTAAGTTAGTGAGCTTCAAGGTTTCGTCGATCACATCAAAATGCACTTGGCCAACTACGTCTTTATGACCGAGCTCGTATTCCACCACAGTAAGACAACAACCATTGATTGAAATGCTCGCACCAATGTCCAAATGATTTAAATATGCGTTGGGAGTAGACAAAACTAGACGCATAATTTCACCACTTTTGGAAACAGATACCACCGACGCCTTTGTTTGTACAATACCAGTAAACATTTAATTCCTATCTATCTCTACATTCAGTAAACTACGATTTTCCTTATTTTGCTAGAATGCGCAAGTATGACCTTTAATGTTTTTGAAGCGAGATTTATTCTTCGCTTGGCTATCCCTGTTTTTATTGCCCAAGTTACCATGATTTTAATGGGCGTTGTGGATACCGTAATGGCGGGACAAGTAAGTGCCTATGATTTAGCAGCGCTTGCCATTGCGTTAGGTATTTGGAACCCAGTTTTACTGACACTACTGGGTGTCTTATTAGCTTTAACGGGTATGGTAGCGCAAAACTTTGGGGCAAAGAAGCTATTTGCAATTCGCCATGATATGTATCAAGGGTTTTACTTAGCTTTGCTGCTTGCGGCACTTGGTTTAGCACTCATATTCTTTGTTGATATTCCGCTTTCTTATATCAAAATGGAACCGGAAGTAGCAGGTCTTGCTCTTGGTTATATTAGCTATGTTAAATGGGGCTTACTTGGCTTTTTAATTTACAATGTACTTCGCTGTGTCTGTGAAGGTATGGCATACACCAAGCCTGCGGTTTACATTGCCGCAATTGGCTTAGCAATTAATATTCCCGCCAACTATATTTTCATTCACGGTAAATTCGGTATCGACGCCTACGGCAGTGCTGGCTGCGGAATCGCCACGGCTATTGTGTATTGGTCAATGGCGTTCAGTTTGTTTATTTATATGCTGTATTCAAAACGCCTAAAAGGTCGTTTTCTATTTTCTCGCGCAATTAAACCACACTTTGCTACACAGCTAACGATTACCAAGCTTGGCACACCCATTGCCCTTGCACACTTTTTTGAAGTAACGCTATTTGCCTGTATTCCACTTTTTATTGCACCGCTTGGGGCTATTGCGGTATCAGGTCACCAAGTGGCTGCAAGTGTATCAACGGTATTATTTATGATCCCATTAAGCCTTGCGCTCGCCATTTGCATTCGTGTTGGTAATCTTACCGGACAAAAAAACTATGCCGCAGTAAAAAGTACCGTATCAACTAGTTTGTTATTAGCATTGATGATTTCAACACTAGTAGCGCTTATTACGTTCTTGTCACGTAGCGTGATCGGTAGTGTTTACAGTGATAATAGCGAAGTGATCGCCCTCGCCAGCGCGATTTTAATTTTGGCGTGTTTTTATCAATTACCCGATGCGCTGCAAGTCGCTGCAACAGGTATTTTACGTGGCTTAAAGTACACCGCGCCTATTTCGTATATTACGTTTATATCGTACTGGTTAATCGGTTTTAGTTTAGGTTACGTATTAGCATTAACTGATTTAATTGTTGAGCCTATGGGACCAGAAGGCTTTTGGCTCGGCATTATTGTTGGTTTATCAACCGCAGCCGTTTTATTAATTTATACCGTGAGGAAACGTCTTGCTAACGCGCCATTTAATAACGCTTAGTACCACAACCTTAATTATTTTAATACTTGCTGGGTGCTCAAAGGCACCTAGCGAGATTAATTTGGATTACCACGCACGCTTAAATACACAGCTCACGTTACCCGAGCTTAGCCCCTATCAAGACAGTAAAAAGTTGGTTTTACCAACCTTTTCCAACATCGATGCTAGCACTATTGGCATTCTACAACTTAATAAGTTACAGCATTGCCAATTAGGTCAATTGATTGCTGAGCGCAATTCACAGCTGGGGAAAGTCAGCGGTCCAAGCAGCGAGTTTGTATATAACGTGCGTTTTATCCAGATGGTACCTAATTGTGTTACAACACTTAACGACGCTGAGCTTACAAAGCAGCTCAACGAAGTAAAACAACAAAAAGCTGACTTGCTGTTTACTTATTGGGAAAAAATGCTGTTTTTAGACAAGCAACTTGCCTCGCTTTATTTACCTGTATCTTATTCACTGCTCGATGTTAACCAAACGCAAAAGCAACACACACTTAATACCTTAAATTATTTAGCGAGCGTTAAAAGCGCGTTGGTAAATCAAGAATTTAACCAAATAAACAGCGCTGAATTAGAAGCGCATTTAGCAACACTATTCAAAAACAGCTATTTGCCAAGTTTGTTGCGAGCTTTGTACGAACAAATTTTTATACTGCAGCAACAAAATAAAGCACTCGAATCTGTATCGTTTAACGATATTTGTAAAACCGGACATAACAATCAAAGCGCCACCGTACTAACAAATATTTTTAGCAAATTCTATGGCAGCAAAATTCAAGGCTATCACAACTATCTGTTGCAGGAATATATGCAAGTAAAGCCTGCATTACTTGGCCTTTGGCAAAATCAGAACCAACAACCTTACAAAAGTGATTTAAAAATTCATCCGCTTTCGCTCGATACCAGCCTTAAGCACTATTCAGTTACGCATGTTACTTGGTGGCAACAACTGTATAAACGCTGCAACATTCAACCAGGCTAAGCCCGATGTTCTTTTGTGGTTGAGTTGGCGTCGTCTTAGACTTACGCTCAATATCTACATCTGTCTAACATGAATATAAAAGAACACAGCAAACTGCATATAAATCCATCAGTTAAACGCGTTTGGTGAAAATTCTGCTTGTGCAACAAAAAATTCTATGTAGAATGCGAACCATAAATAGAGGGTCTGTAGCTCAGTTGGTTAGAGCGCCACGTTGACATCGTGGAGGTCGGTGATTCGAATTCACTCAGACCCACCATTTAATTCCAAAATATCTTCCCCCTTAAATATTCGTTGTTTCTAATTTTATTCTACGTTCATAAGTTTCTTCTATTAGCTTCATCATCTATGCGTTTTTCTAGCTTCTCACTTTTGAAATTAGTAAACTGGCATCTATCACTTAGCTTACTTATTGATGTTTAAATGAAGTTTAATGTTCTACTTTCTTTTCTAGTGTGCGCTATATACTCAACTCACCTGTTCGCGAATGCTTTTTCAATTAGCAAACAAACACCGCCAACAAGCCTTAAAATTAATACTGACAGCGATAAGCTTTGTCAGGTTGCAGATAATACCCTTGCCTATCGTGCACTGGGTAACGCATACGATCCCGCGGTGATCCATGCAAATAAACTTTCGCAATTTGGGATTACTGAAAAAGACATCGAACGAACGCTTAAATCACTGTGTGAATTTGCTAAACACGATGATATGAATAATACCCATCAGCTGACAAACTTTGAGTTTCTAACGAAACATTATGATTTCTATCGTATTAGTTCAGACACAAAACATGCGAAAAAACTAAGTAACAAAAAACCATTACTTAAAAATCTCACCGCCGATAAAGTGTTAATGACAAAATACTATGTGCATTTAGCGAGCGGCAGTGACAGCAAAACAAGCGAAACACCGTTTCCACTTTATGCGCTGCCGTTTGATGAACACCATTTATCACTAGAAGAAGCAAATACAAAAAAACACCTAACGCGATTCAAATACGGTAAACAAGCTATTTTAGGTGGTGTGATTGACGCCAAAAAGCTAGCAAAACCGCTTGTTTATTTGTCACGAGAAGATATAGAGTCAGCACTGTTACAAGGTACTATCGTTGTTGATATTAAGGGACAGCAGCGTGTTTACAATGTGCATCGCAATAACGGCATTACCTACGACCGAGCAATTAAGCCATATTTACAAAATCGTTACTGGTACTTTAAACAAGTAGATGGCATTTTAGGCTATGGCAAAGACGCAGACCATAAAATTGAAGTATTACCGGAAGTAACGTTTGCGGGTGATATTTATCAACTCGGGCTGGGCGCATTAGTTTTTGCGCAATTTGATTTTAAAAGTCATAGCGAATACCGAATGGCAGTGATGGCCGATACCGGTGGCGCGTTTGAAAATAACTTGTATCAGCTGGACTATTTAGCAGGCAGTTACCCAGGCATTAACGCCTATTACGATGCAAACCGACATATGCCGGATTATATTGACGCGTGGTTTATGGTGTTAAAAGGAGATGCACAATGATCGATGATTTAAAGGGTGACGAATCATGGCGCATGTTTCGTATTATCAGTGAGTTTGCCGATGGATTTGATAAATTATCAGATACGGGTCCTGCCATCTCTATTTTTGGCTCAGCACGCTTAGAGCCAAGCGATACGTACTATCAAGCAACCGTCGATATTGCCAAACGCTTTGTAGAAGAAGGGTTTGCGGTGATTTCTGGCGGTGGGCCTGGGATCATGGAAGCAGCCAATCGCGGTGCAACAAACGGCAAAAGCATTGGCCTAAACATTGAACTGCCACACGAACAAGTGCCTAACCCATATCAAAATCAACCTCTTGATTTTCGCTATTTTTTTACCCGTAAAGTGATGTTTTTAAAATACTCTATGGGCTATATTTGTATGCCTGGTGGCTTTGGTACACTCGATGAAACATTTGAATCGCTTACGCTACTACAAACCGGCCGCATTTCAAAAATGCCTATCGTGCTATTTGGCTCAGAATTTTGGCAAGGGCTGGTTGATTGGATGCAAGCACAGCTAGTTAAAAAAGGATTGATTGACCAAAGTGACTTTTCGTTGTTCACTGTAACCGATGATATCGAAGAAGCGGTGGCGATTATTGTTAAACACGCTCGAGGTCGTCAACAACCATAATAACAATAAAGGGATATAAAAATGCAATTGAGCCAGGTTATTGCTAACCTAATTTTAAAAGGGTTTAGCCATCACTATTCATTGTTTCAAGGGTTAACCTCGCAAGCTCAAGTGCATTTTGCCAATGCCGATTGGCAATCAATGCAGCGTATTAGCGCTGAGCGCATTAGTTACTACGACAAGCGCGTAAATGAATGTATTGAAAAGTTAAAGCGCCGCATTGATGCCTCGCATATCGATACCGAATTATGGCTTGCCACGAAAGCCGAGTATACCGATTTACTGAGTTTTCACCCACAAGCCGAGCTGGCTGAAACCTTTTTTAATTCGGTATTTTGCCGCTTATACCACCGCAAATATTTTAATAACGACTTTATTTTTGTTGAAAGTACTTTAACCGCGCCACTGGTTCCGGTTGAAGAAGAATACAAAAGCTTTTTTCCCGTCGTCGATGGTTTATTGCCCACCATTAAACAAATATTCGCCCAATTCGACTTAAAAGCACCGTTTATCGACCTTGAATCAGATATAAAAAATATTGTTAAGGCCTTTGTTAAGCAAGCACCGAATGTTAACTCGCGCAATCATCAAATGCGCTTTGATATATTGAAAGCACCGTTTTATCGCAACAAAGCAGCTTACATTGTCGGCCGTATTGTTAGTAAAAATGGCGTACAGCCGTTTATTATTCCTATTTTGCACAAAAAAAATAAAGGGCTGTATATTGATGCCGTGCTAACAAATTCAATTCAAATGCGGGTGGTGTTTGGCTTTGCTCGGGCATACTTTATGGTCAATACTCGCTCGCCATCTGGTGTTGTAAGCTTTTTAAATCAGCTTATGCCGAACCGCACACCTGCTGAGCTATACAACGCCATTGGTTTTCATAAACAAGGTAAAAGTGAGTTTTATCGCGAGTTTTTAAACCATTTAGCTTCGTGTAAGGAAGATTTCGAAGTAGCGGCAGGTACACCTGGCATGGTTATGGAAGTATTTACCCACCCTACTTTTCCGTATGTATTTAAAGTTATTCGCGATAAATTTGGTGATGGTAAACCCTTTGGCAGACGCACCGTACTTGAGCGATATCAATTGGTAAAACAACACGATAAAGTCGGGCGCATGGCCGATACCATTGAATTTTCAGATGTTGCCTTCCCAATTTCGCGCTTTCCAGAGCCTTTGTTAAATCGGCTTAAAAAATCAATTGCCGGTTCACTCGAATTTGACGGTGACTTATTAATCATTAAACATCTTTACATTGAAAGGCGTATGACACCGCTTAATTTGTTTTTACAAGATGCCAACGAGCAAGATAAACGCCATGTGATGGGCGAATATGGCCAAGCACTTAAAGAAATGATGTCGGCCAACATTTTTCCAGGCGATATGCTGTTAAAGAACTTTGGTGTAACTAAGCACAAACGCGTTATTTTCTATGATTATGACGAAGTGCAGTATTTAACCGATATGAATTTCCGCGATTTACCTAAATCCGACGGTTATTTTGATTACCCCGATGCCTATTCAGTTGCGCCACAAGATGTCTTTATTGAACAACTCACCACGTTTGTTACCACAGATCCACATATAAAAGCCTTACTGCTCGACCAACACCCTGAGCTCAGTACCGCAAGTTTCTGGCGTGATGAACAACAAAAAATTAAACAAGGCATAAGTACAGATATTTACCCTTACCCCGAAAGTCTAAGATTTAAATTACGATAACATCTTGTTATTTATTCATTCGTTTATTAAAGTCTTTTATAAAATACTTTAGCCACATAAATAAAATGAATATTAGTAAAGTCGATTTAAACCTTTTGGTGTATTTAGATACCCTGCTTAGAGAATGTAATGTGACGCGTGCTGCGAATCAGTTAAACATTACACAACCCGCTATGAGTAATGGTTTAAAACGCCTGCGAGCGCTGTTAAACGACCCAATCTTGGTGAGAACCAGTGATGGCATGGTACCGACTGAACGCGCTAAAGAATTACAACCTGTGATCCGCGGGGTATTATTAACCCTTGAAGAAACACTGCAGCCTAACCGCGATTTCGAACCAGCAAGCAGTAATCGCGTATTTCGTATCATGGCCAGCGATTACGCTGCAAGCACCCTCGCGCCTATGTTATTAAATCGCTTACAATCCTTAGCCCCTGATACAACGCTCGATATTGTTACGCCCAGTGATGTAACCTTTCACGACGTAGAAAACGGTAAAGTGGATATGGCGATTAACCGGTTTGATAATTTACCGCAATCGTTTCACCAAAAGCGTATATGGAAAGACAGTTTTTCGTGCGTAGTGAATGCCAACAATCCCGTATTAGAAAACTACAGCTTAGATGCATACTTAAAAGCCCGTCATATTTGGGTAAGTAAAACGGGTTTTGGTGTGGGGGTGGGCATGGATCCTGCCGATGTACAAAAACTTGGCTGGGTTGACGAAGCGCTTGCTCATTTTGGTAAACACCGCAATATTGCATCATTTACCCGTAATTACCATGTGGCTATCCACCTTGCTAAAGCACAAAACCTAATCGCCACGCTACCAACCAAAGTAGCTAAAATTTATGAAAGTGATAACGCGCTAAAAATAGTCGAGCCACCGTTCCCAATTCCACCGTTTGAACTCGATATGATTTGGAGTCCATTATTACACCGCGATGCAAGCCATATTTGGCTACGCCAACAAATTGCCGATGTAGCAGAAACGCTTTCAAGCTAACTGAAGCCGTTTATAACGTATAAAAAAGCCGACAAACAGTGTCGGCTTTTTTAATCAGAGCTGGGATTATACCAATTCACTTAAATAGCAGCTCATCCTAGCGAACTAAATATCATGCTAACTGCGTTAGAATTTATCAATGTAGAACAACTACATAAGAAAAATTCTGCCTTGTTACCATTTCATTTATCCAGCGCTACTCCTGCTCTCATACTTAACAGAATTGGTATTATTCTTCACGTTTAGTGAGCTTAACACCATCGACTGTCATTACCCACTGATCGTTTTCAATCGAAGGTGGCTCTGTTACATCAAAGGTAGTCGTTAAAAATCCCACACCCACAATGAAATCATCACCTTGAAACTCTTTAAGTGGCCCATTAACCTCGGTGCTACCGCCGCCCTTTAGGCGCTTATAAGATACTGTGCCGTCAGGCAAGATTAGCAAATACATTTCTTTACTCGACCACTCACCCGCATACGATAACCTATCGTCTGGTAACGGTTCGCTACATGCACTTAAAAATAATAAAGCAAAAATAACCAATAATGATTTTTTCATATTCCCTCACAAAAACTAAAACAAAATAAACGTAAATAAAATTAGGTGATAATGCGCATTTTATAACAAGCTTACAGTGACCATAAGACTTTTATAACTTAGAGTCTGACGCATTCGTTTGAAGTAAACGATAAATGGCATACAGATAGAAACACGGATAAAACCCACCAATAAATAACACTAAGCTGCTCGCACTAAGTAAATCAGTAAACGTAAGTGCCTTAATATCCTGCTTAAGGGACATTTGGTCAAACAGCAGCCAAAGGGCAAAAAACAGTAAAGCGAAATGAAGAAGCGAAAATGCGATAACGCGCAATTTAGACTTGGCAATTGAGTGCGACCATGTCGCGGGGTGTGATGCTAAACTCATAAACAATCCTTTGTTTTTTAGCATTGTAAAACAAAAACGGCTGCAAATGCAGCCGTTTTTACTTAGTCGGTAGAGTAAATTATAAGAACTTACCTAATGCTGTTACTTGGTCAAGCATGCGGTTTGAGAAACCCCACTCGTTATCGTACCAAGCCATTACTTTAACTAATTTACCATCAACCTTAGTTTGCGTTGCATCGAATACTGATGATGCTGGGTTGTGGTTAAAATCAATTGATACAAGCGGTGCTTCATTGTACTCAAGTACTTCTGCCATTGCACCTTCAGCTGCTGCTTTAACCGCTGCGTTTACTTCTTCAGCTGTCGTGTCACGCTTAGCAACAAAGGTTAAATCCACAAGTGATACATTGATAGTTGGAACACGTACCGCCATGCCGTCTAGCTTACCAGCAAGCTCAGGTAGTACTAAGCCTACTGCTTTTGCTGCGCCCGTTTTAGTTGGGATCATGCTTTGTGTTGCGCTACGTGCACGGTATAAATCGCTGTGGTACACGTCCGATAAGTTTTGGTCGTTAGTGTAAGCATGAATTGTTGTCATGCTGCCTTGCTCAATACCAATTGTATCGTTAAGCGCTTTAGCAACAGGCGCTAAACAGTTAGTTGTACACGACGCATTTGAAATAATAATGCTATCAGCGTTTAACACATCTGAGTTAACACCGTGCACAACCGTTGCGTCCATATCTGTACCTGGTGCAGATACGATTACACGTTTTGCACCCGCTTCAATGTGTTTTGCTGCCGCGTCACGTGATGTGAAAAGACCAGTACATTCAAGCACGATGTCCACAGCTAAATCAGCCCAAGGCAAGTTTGCAGGATCGCGTTCTTGTACTAATGCAATTTCGTCGTTATCGATAACCAGTGTGTTTTCAGCAAGCGTTACTTTTTTACCAAATGTACCATGCACTGAATCGTACTGTGTAAGGTGTGCATTTACATTAGCTGGTGCTAAGTCGTTAATTGCAACAATTTTAATTTCTTGTTCGCGATTTGACTCATAAAGCGCGCGTAATACGTTGCGTCCAATACGGCCATAACCGTTAATAGCTACTCTGATCATCTTATTCACCCTCATTCACTTTACTTGCTTGGCGCGCTAACTCTTCGATTGCTTGCCAGTCTTTATTTGCGATTAATTCTTTATCTAACATCCAAGTACCACCCACACACACTACATTTGGCAGTGCTAAATAGTTAGGCGCACTGGCAAGGCTTACACCGCCAGTTGGGCAAAACTTAACATGTGGTAGTGGACCAAAAATTGACTTCAACATTGGCACACCACCGGCGGCTTCTGCTGGGAAAAACTTTAAAAAGCCGAAGCCTTTTGCTGCCAGCTGCATCACTTCACTTGGTGTTGCAGCACCTGGTAAAAATGGCACATCCGTTTCACTGGCAAGCGCTAACAACTCATCGTTAACACCAGGGCTCACCATAAAATCAGCGCCCGCTTCAATTGATGCATTAAAAGTTGCTTTATCTATTACAGTGCCAGTACCAACGTAAGCTTCTGGCAATGCTTGCTTAATTTGTTTAATTGCTTCTACCGCTACCGGTGTACGCAGGGTAATCTCTAATGCGCGCAAACCACCGTTGTACAATGCCTTTGCAAGTGGCACTGCATCTTCAAGGTTATTAATAACAACAACAGGGACTACCGGTGCTGCTTGAAGAATTTTTTCAATACTCATTTTTACTTCCTGTTATTGGTTTGTATTTGGGTAGATAAGACCAAATGCACTGGCACCTAAATCTGCGCTAGATACCGTTTGGCGAATACCTTCAAACAACTCACGACCTGTACCAAAAGTTTGAACTTGTTCGCTAATTTCAATTTCACGCTGTGCAAATTCATCATCAGCAACATGTACATTTAATACGCCATTTGGTGCATCAAGTGTTACCACATCACCTTCGCGGATTTTTGCAATAAAGCCACCCTCGACTGCTTCTGGCGCAAGGTGAATAGCCGCTGGCACTTTACCTGACGCGCCCGACATGCGGCCGTCAGTAACAATCGCCACTTTAAAGCCTTTGTCTTGCAACGTTGCCATAATTGGCGTTAGCTTGTGTAGCTCCGGCATACCTTTCGCTTTGGGGCCTTGCTCTTTAATTACAGCGATAAAGTCAGTTTCAAGTTCGCCGCGAGCAAAGGCATCTTGCAATCCTGCTTGCGAATTAAATACTTTTGCAGGTGCAGTCACTGTTTGATGCTGCTCTTGTACCGCAGAAACTTTAATCACCGCATGGCCCAAGTTACCCGTTAATAGCTGCAAGCCACCTTGCGGGTTAAATGGATTTGTAACTGGGCGAAGTACTTCTTCATCGTGCGAATTTTCTGGGCAATCTTGCCATTTCACTTTCGCTGCAATTTGGTTGTCGGTAGCAATTACTGAAGTATCGATTACTGGCTCTTTGGTGTAATCGTTTAGGCTATTACCAACAATGGTCTTCACATCTTCATGTAAGAAACCGCCTTTTAATAGCTCTTTCACTAAGAACGGTAAACCACCTGCTGCATGGAAATGGTTAACATCTGCCGAGCCATTTGGATAAACACGTGCAAGTAATGGCACAACTTCAGAAATATCTGACATGTCTTTCCACGTAATTTCTACGCCTGCTGCTTTTGCCATTGCAACTAAGTGAATTGCATGGTTAGTTGAACCACCCGTCGCAAGTAAGCCAACTAAACCATTCACAATGGTTTTTTCACTGACAATTTCACCAATTGGATTGGCATCTTGGCTGGTGATAAGCTGGTTAAGCATCATTTCTACTGCGTTAACCGTTAAACCATCACGTAATTCTGTGTATGGATTTACAAACGAGCTGCCTGGCAGGTGCAGACCCATAATTTCCATCAACATTTGGTTAGAATTAGCAGTACCGTAGAAAGTACATGTACCGGCGCTGTGATATGACGCGCTTTCTGCTGCAAGTAATTCATCACGACCGATTAAACCTTGCGCAAATTTTTGGCGTACACGCGCTTTTTCTTTATTTGGAATACCTGAAGGCATTGGGCCTGCTGGTAAAAAGTAAATTGGCAAGTGGCCAAAAGACAGTGAGCCAATTACAAGGCCCGGGACAATTTTGTCACACAGACCTAAACAAAATACGCCATCAAAAACGTCGTGCGACAGTGAAACAGCCGTAGACATTGCAATCACGTCACGGGAAAACAGTGAAAGCTCCATGCCATCACGGCCTTGCGTTACACCATCACACATAGCAGGTACACCACCGGCAACTTGTGCAGTGGCATTAAATTTGGTTGCAACCTTTTTGATTAGATCTGGGTATTCTTTGTAAGGCACATGCGCTGAAAGCATGTCGTTGTAAGAATTGATAATACCAAGATTAGGTTGTTCGTCTTTGGTTAATAATGCTTTGTCTGAGCTTGAACAGGCTGCCATTACGTGTGCAAGGTTACCGCAACCTAAGCCAGCACGTACGCGTTTTTTAGATTTAGCTGCTGTCATACGCGCTAAATACGCTTGACGCGTTGCTTTACTGCGTTCAATGATTCGTTCGGTTACTTCTTGGATTCTTGGGTGTAGCATTTTCGCACTCATTCATAAAGATTTGGGAAAAAGGCTCAGTACTTAAATTAGAGACTCCTGCTAGTCTAAGTACCGAGCGACTTTGTCTACCCGTTCAAAGGTCCGATATCGAGCGTCTCTCACAACCACTCTATGACACCGGTGTCACATTATTAAAACCGATCCATGACACCGGTGTCAACCCTAATTTTAGTGCTTTTCTTGTGAACTGCCCAATTTATCTACAATAAAAAGCATAAATTGAGTTCAACAAGTGACAATGACATTAAAATGACAGAAAAAATAATTTACGAGGAACGCTTAGATATAAAGCGATAAAGAAAAAACGCGGCAAAGGAACCGCGTATTGCTGTGGTATAAGTGAAATGTTAAGCGCCTCTTACATAAAAGAAACGCTTTGTTTTAACTGGGAATTATCAACCGTTATGTTTCGTAAGGCGTGAAGTCTTACGTGACAAATTATTTTTGCACAGGCGCTGTCGATTCACGCTCAATTAATTTGCCAGCGAACACTTCTTCAATGTCTTCACTTTCAGGCGCATTGATCTTATCGATTAATAAGTTAACCGCACGAAATGTCATATCTTCTACCGGTTGCGCAATCGTTGTAAGGCCTGGCCAAATATGGCGTGCAATCGGGGCATTATCAAAGCCTGCAATTGAAAGCTCATCAGGTACTTTCAATGACATTTGCGAGGCAACTTTTAATACCGCTGCGGCCATGTAATCATTCGACGCAAATACCGCACTTGGTCGAGCTGCTGATTCAAGGATTTGTCGCGCACTGTCTTCACCAGAATGATAACTAAAGTTACCCTCGGCAACTAGCTCACTTTTAAGGGTTATGCCCTCTTCGTTCAAGGCATCAACATAGCCGGCGAAACGCGCTTCAGTAGCACTGTGATCTGGGTGGCCTTTAATAAACGCAATTTCTTTGTGGCCGAGTTTTAGCAATAACTTGGTAATATCGTAAGCCGCTTGCGTATCGTTACTTTTAATCGAGATTGATTGGTCGTCTAAGGTCACCGGTGCGACGCGCGCATATGGGATATTGCGTAGCTTTAAATGGTCTACTAACTCTTGGTTATCTGAAAATGGGGGCGTTAATACAATACCATCTAAGCGCGATGTGCTAATAAGTGTTTCAATATTATCAATCAGCGGCTCACCACGTAATTCACACGGGTGGATCAGTAAGTTATAGTTGCGCTCTTGGCAGGCTTCTAACGCGCCTGACTGTACACGGGTGATATAACTTTTTGACGGGTTGTCATACAAACAACCAATGATAAAGCTGCGGTTATGCGCAAGGCCTCGGGCAATCGGATTAGGACGATAATTTAGTTCTTTAAACGCTTGCTGAACCTTCTCTCGGGTCGCATCAGACACGTTTGGCTCGTTATTAAGCACGCGAGATACCGTCTTTTTTGATACCCCAGCGTGTTTAGCCACACTATTTATCGTCACTTTTTCCATATAAATCTCTAATTATTACTTCGTATCTAAACTGGCAGCCGCACCCAACAACGGAATATTGTCTTGAGTGATTAAAATTACCGGAATATCGTTAACAATGTGCTGCATTTTTCCTTTTGCAACAAAACGTTTTACAAACTCACTCGCCTGTAGCTTATCTTGAAAACGGGGCAAAATACCGCCGCCAATATACACACCACCGGTCGCGTTAAAGGTCAGGCTCAAATCACCTGCTACAGCGCCAATCCAATCGCAGAATTGGTTGAGTGTTTTTACACAAATGTCGTCATCATTTGCGAGCGCCAGTTGTGTAATTGTTGGCGCATCAAAGTTCTTTGCTGTTTGCCCATGGACTTTCGCCATCGCACGGTACAAGTTTTCAATGCCTTGACCGGAAAATACATGTTCAACTGAAACATGTTCAAATTCTTCGCTTAATGCAGTAATTAAGTTGCGTTCAAGTTCATTACATGCCGCTAAGCTGATATGGCCGGCTTCACAGCTCAATACCACATTCTGCTCTTCGCATTTCACAAGTGCAGCAGCGCCAAACCCTGTACCAGGACCAATCACTGCAATATTACCATCATTGTGACTATGCCCGTCTTTAATGACTAAGTTTGCAGAGTTATCAATGTAAGGAGATGCGTGTGCAAATGCAGCAAAGTCATTGATCACTTTAAAATTAGCAAAGCCGAATTGCTGTTTAATATCGCTTACATTAAATTGCCAACCTAAGTTAGTTAAAAAGACCGTGTCTTTTTTCCGTGGACCCGCAACGGCAAAACATGCATTGTTGGGCACGCTTTCTAGCGTATCAATGTAGGCTGCAACAACATCAGCAAAGCTATCAAAGTCTAAACTTGAAAACTTTTGAATGTTGTTAAATACAATTTCTTTTGTCGTTTTATCAAATGCTGTAACGAGTGCAAAGCGTGCATTTGTACCGCCAACATCCGCAACTAATATAGGCTCAAACATATTAATTCTCTCAATTGAATTAGCTAATTTTTAAGTGCAGCAATTGCAACTCGTAACTAGTTATATCTTGCCCTGCTACAGACAATCAACTAAATGGCAACAAACCCAATTGACTTCGGTTAAGTTGACTAATTATGACACCGGTGTCAGATTAAATTCAATATCTCATCACATAAAGTTAGTTTTTTTATTAAGTTTATGGCTAAAATACCGTCTAAATTAGCGTGTTTATCATAAAAAGGTGCACAGTTGAGTAAATCCAAAGCCACATCGTTCGATATTGCCCACTATGCAGGCGTATCACAATCTACGGTTTCGCGCGCATTGCGCAACAGCCCGTTAGTGAACGAGGAAACCAAAAAGAAAGTCTTTGAGATTGCCAAAAAACTTAATTACAAAGTCGATAAGAACGCCAGTAACCTGCGCACGCAACAAAGCAATACCATTGCACTGTTACTATTTGAAGATCCCACCAGCGATGAATCAATGATCAATCCGTTTTTTCTATCAATGTTGGGCTCAATCACACGTGCCTGTGCTAATCAAGGCTATGATTTGCTTGTGTCATTTCAGCAAATGGATCAAGATTGGCAAGCGCAATACGAAGACAGTCACCGCGCTGATGGCTTAATTTTGCTGGGCTACGGCGATTACATAGATTACCAAGCGCGACTTGCCACACTGTTACAAAACAACACTAAGTTTGTTTGTTGGGGCGCACGTGTTGATTCGCGTCCAGAGCTTTCTATTTCCTGTGATAACTATTTTGGCGGTGAGCAAGTTGCAGAGTTTTTAGTTGCTAAAAAGCGCACCCAATGTGCGTTTATCGGTGATGCATCAGAACACAGCCCTGAATTTTTCGCCCGTTTTAATGGCTTTAAGGACACGCTTAATAAACATGGGTTAGATGTTGATGCGCGCCAAATTATTAATGCCATTTCAACCGATGAGTCAGGCTATAACGCCACCAAGACTTTGCTTAGCTTAAAACGCCCTATTAATGCTATTTTTGCTGCTAGTGACTTAATTGCAATTGGCGCTATTCGCGCAATCAAAGAAGCGGGATTAAATGTACCTGAAGATATTAGCGTGATTGGTTTTGATGATATTCCTGTTGCGAGCTTTACTGAGCCCGCCCTCACCACAGTTAATCAAAGTACGTCTGTTGCGGGAGAAATGCTTGTGGCGAATTTGCTAGCCCAATTAAAAGACGAGCCACCAGCACAAACCCAGCTAAAGCCCACCTTGGTTGTGAGGCATTCAGCATAAAAAAGGCGCTTAACGCGCCTTTTAAAATGCTATTTCTTTACTTATTAAAGTGCCAACAGATGCCACAACATCATTGCCAGGACATTGACTCCTTGCAATTAATTTATTTATTGCACAGTTTCCTTTTCCATCTTCTAAGCAATACTCAAACCGAGTTCGGAGCTTTATAGGTTTATCCATCCCTGCTCCACTTAACGCTTGCCAATTCCATTTAGGAATAACGTTTTTTGCCTCTCTCGCAAAGCTTTTATGAGTAGAGTTTATTAACGTTATATCTTCAATTTTGTGTTCCGCTGTTACTACATATTCAATAGTTGCACACCCTTGCTTGCGTGAAACCACTTGATCTTCAGGATAACGTGGTGCAAATCTCTTTACTGAATTAAACTGCAATAATTCCGAAAAATCGTTTGATACGCTCAAATCAGCGTATTTACGACTTTCTTTATCAGCAGTTGAATTACACCCGAATAAAACAATTGCTGTCGCAATGTAAATCAATCTTTTTGCCATATACACTCCTTGTAAATTAATAATTACTAATTGGAACGTTATCACTTAAAAACATATTTTTCAAATCACTTACTGCAGGGCTTCCAGAAGTGCTAATCTTTGAAACTGAATTAAAAAAGGCGCGTTAAGCGCCTTTTTTAATTCAACTTTTCTTTGACTACTGGGTAGTAGTCCCAAACTTGTTTGTCTGACATTGAACGCAATAATTTAATATATTCGGCGTGTGTCCATGCAAGTGGTGTCGCTGAATTTGTGCCTTCGCCAAATGTGTAATTATGCGGGTTAACACCAACACCATCCCACACTTGCTCTGGTAACATTAAGCCTTCGTTGGCGAATTGTTCCATGCCTTTTACATAGGTTTGCGTCAATGCGGCTTGCTGTTTCGTATCGAACGAATCAGATTGCACGAGTTTTGCAATTTCATAGTGGCCTCGTTCACCGGTAAAGAACGGCCAAACACGTCCACGTTGCCCTGGGGTATTATTACCACCTTCGGCGTAGTTGGTGCCAGTAACTTCGTCTTCACCATAACCGTCATTACCGTAGCGACGCCAGCCTGGGAATTGCCCCTTTACCCCCTCAAAAGTAAAGTTATATTTTACTTTAAGGTTTTCAGGTAAATTTTGTGCATCATATTCATCAAGCGTATCAATAATATGCTTATCTTCAGCGCTTCTTACACCGTAACGCACAAGTTCCAAAAAGCCGCCATCCAAAATGCTTTGTTTGACTAAACCTTTGCGGCCATTGTTATCGCCTAGCACCGTCGCTGAGTTTGCATCGTCATCTTGGCTAATGCGTACATAGTGCTGGCCGTTTGATGCATCACTTGGTAACGTACTTTTAGTGGTATACATGCGCGATTCAACTTTGGCATTGTAATCTTTTGCTACATTTAAGTACTTAGTAGCCAAGGTATCATCGCCTGCCAGCTTTGCAATTTCACTTGCCGTAATAAGACCAGCAATTACAGCAGCTGTGGTTGATGGCGAATGTCCCGCTTGCTCTTCCCAACGTTCTTGCTGAGTAAATGGCGGCTTTATTTCGGTGTCATTCCATAAAATTTTAGCAAGACCACCTTCAACTAGAAAATCAGCCGCAGGTTTGAGCATTTTGTTAAACCAAAGGATCAGTTCTTCTTTGCTAAGCACATCGGCAAGATAAAGCTTCCAACCAAGCATAATTGGCATAGCTGTTTGGTCCAGCTGAACACCCACCCATTCTAGTTCACCGTCAACATGGGTCTTTTGTAAAAACCAGCCCGTATCACCTTGGTTACCCGGTGTTTTATCCGTCACTTGTACTTTTTCTAAATATTCAAACGCGGTTTTAGCGGTGGCTTTATCACCCATAGCTAAAAACGCCATTGCTACTTGGTAGAAATCACGTACCCAAACAGCTTTATATCCGGTATGCCCTTCAATTGCAGGTACGGTATCACCCCAAGGGTTTGACAGTGATGCAATCAATGCGCCCGCATGTGTTTTATCTTCCTGCGCTTTTAACACTAAGGCACTTGCATACGCTAAGCGGCCATTATCAGCTGATTGTGAGCTTAGCGCTTCAAGATCAAGCGATGCTAAATAACTCTGCCAATCAGCACCAAATTCAGTTAATAGTGCTTGGTAACCTTTCTGTTGGCTTGCGTTTGCTGCCGCAATACTCTCATCCAAGGTGTTACCAAATGACAGTGTTAAATCAAATTCTGCTTTGCTTGATGTGCTGCCAAGTAAGGCGTCAAGCGACACGTTACCAGGTTTATCACCGGTTGTTGCATAGCTTATGAACGTTTTGCCCGACTTCATTTGTGATATCAGATCAGATGTACCAACAAAACCTACACTCGCTTGTTCAAATGTTGTGTTACTTGAAAGTGTCAGATAATTATCGCCATCAACTGCTACTAATTTACCTTCTTTCACCATAGCTTTATCGCCAACACCGTTATTATTTACATACGGGTTAGCATGCACATAAAGTGATAATGGCTCGCCTTTAAGTGATTCTAAAACCACTTTTACAAATAACGTTTGATTGTTGCTATCAGTAAAAATGTGCTTTTCAATTTTAAAGCGGCCTTGTTTGTCAGTATTCGTCAGCTTGTAAGCAAGTGACAAGGGTCTGCCTAGCTCATCTTTTTGTAGGTAGTCAATTTGCCACTGGGTATCATCAAGTTCTGTAGCAATGAAATTATCGCCTTTCACTACAAATTGCATTTCTTTTAACTGTGCTTGATGAATTAAACCAAACATGGTTTCGGTAATAATCCCCTGCGCTAACGAGAACCACACTTTTGAAACGGCACCTGTTGCCGCCTTATCACTGTAACTGCCATCTAAATAGGCTTCGTAGCTGGTACCGATACCAGTTTTGCCTGAATAAGCCCAGAATGGTTTGCTACCTGGTGCGCCTGGGGCAGTTAAATTGTTTTGCGCTGTATTTTCTGAGTTAGTTTTTGCCACTTCAGCACCACAGCCAGAAATTGCAAGTGCTACTGCACTTGCAAGCAATGATTGTTTAACAAATTTAGTTTTAAACATGGTTAATTTTTCACTTGTTGTCATTTACTTGTTATAGGTCACACGCGTTACCGCAATGGCAGCAATCAAGTATGAAACGCCACCGAGAGAGAGTGCATAAATTGCTTCGCCATCGAAAACAAAGCGCACTAATGCGCCTAAAATGGTTGCAGCTAACATTTGCGGAATAACGATAAAAAAGTTGAAGATGCCCATATACACGCCCATTTTATTGCTCGGCAAGGCGTTACTGAGCATGGCATATGGCAGAGATAAAACAGATGCCCAAACAAAGCCAATGGCTACCATGGCATAAATAAGATGATCGCTATTCGAAATAAAGGCAAAACTCAACATGCCGCCAGCGCCAAGCAATAAATTGATCATATGACTTACTTTTAAGCCAAGCTTTTTCACCATTAGCGGTATAACAATTGCGGCAATTACTGAAAAGCCGTTATAGGCTGCGAATAATACCCCTACCCAATCAGCGCCATCGTTATATGCTTTTGTTGCAACATCGCTGCTGCCAAAATGGAAACTGGTTACAGCGGGAGTGGTGTAGATCCACATCGCAAAAAGGGCAAACCAACTAAAAAACTGTACAACGGCCAATTGTTTCATGGTGCTTGGCATGCTCATCATGTCAGACATCACCGTATAAAAACCGTTTTGCGTTTTACCACGAGTTTGCATACTGTTTGAAAGTAAAAAGAGCCCACCAAATACACTCAGCGCGCCGCCTAAGAATACGATATCTTTACCTAGCGATAACACATACACTGCCGCCAAAACTAACAAACCTAAGCCAAGTAATGCCACGCCAATGCGAGCAAACGGCAAGTGGCCTTGGTTTGAATATGCAAGTGTTACTTGTGGATCTTCATACTTCGCGAGCTCTTCAGGGCTATATTCTTTAGTAGTGACAATGGTCCAAAGTACCGCAATCAGTAATACCACAGCACCAAAATAGAATGAAAATGTTACGGATTCGGGGATAACACCAGCTTCTGCGGTATTACTAATACCAAACCAATTAGTCATCATCCAAGGCAGTGCCGATGCAACCACGGCGCCAACACCAATGAAAAAGCTCTGCATGGCATAACCCATACCGCGTTGCTTCTTCGGAAGGTTGTCACCTACAAGTGCACGAAACGGCTCCATCGTCACGTTGATAGCAGCATCCATAATCCACAACATACCCGCCGCAATCCACAAGGTGGGCGAATTTGGCATAATACACAGTGCTAATGTTGTTGCCAGTGCACCGTATAAAAAGAAAGGCCTGCGGCGACCTAATTTCCCCCAAGTGCGGTCACTAAAATAACCAACAATCGGCTGCACAATTAAACCTGTAAGCGGCGCGGCAATCCATAAAATAGGAATTTCATCGATATTTGCACCTAAGGTTTGGAAAATACGGCTCACATTGCCATTTTGCAGGGCAAAACCAAATTGAATGCCCATAAAACCAAAGCACATATTCCATATTTGCCAAAACGACAGCGTTGGTTTGTCTTGCACAGGTGTTGTCATAAATTACTCCACTACCACAACTACTGCGCCCTCGGGCACTAGTGTGAAGTTAGTTGTTTTATTATTAGTTTGAATTTTGTTATTGCCAGCAAAGCGCAACAGATTTGCTGGCTTCACATTATAGGGCAATGTAACTGACTGCGCTTTATCGCCAAAATTAGCAAGTATCAGCAAAGTGTCATGCTCGCTATTACGTATAAAGCCAATCACCGTATCTTTAGCCTCACCTAGGTCACTGGTGATATCAATCAGTGAACCTTGTTTAATGGCATCGAGCTTGGCCAAATTTAATAGTGTTTTGTAGAATTCGCGCAACGCTTTTTGTTGGTCTGATAACAAGCCACCATCAAATTTGCCATTATTCACCCATTTTTGATGTTGCGGCACGCCAACATAATCAAAAATACTGGTGCGTGTTGGGCTACCAAACCCAGCATTTTCTGCACCTGGCTCCCCTACTTCTTGACCAAAGTAAATTAAACTAGGTGATTGGCTGATAAGGTGCGAAACCACCATCGCCGGTTTGCCTTTATCCATATCGCCAACAAAATCAGGGCTCGCAATGCGCTGCTCATCATGGTTTTCTAAAAAGTTAAGCATATGTGGCGCGATGTCTTTTACGTCGTGGTGAACAGGCATTAAGGTCGTGGCCGATTGCTTTCCTTGCATGATCCACTTTAACGTATCGTAAAAACCGACTTTGTCGTAGAGGTAATCCATTTTACCTAAGTGGATATAATCACGATAAAGTATTGGATTGTATACTTCTGCAATTAACGTGGCGTGCGGGTTTTTGCGCTTGATATGCGCATTTAAATAACTCCAAAACTCTACGGGAACCATTTCAGCCATATCATAGCGAAAACCATCAACCCCTTTGTCTAACCAATAATACGCGATATCGCGCATTTTGTGCCAACTGCTTGGTAGCTCTTTATCTTGCCAAAACGCAACAACATCACGATAGCTCTTGGTTGCGTATTCACTTGGTAATGTCGCAAAATCATAACTGCCATCAGGTTTTACACCGTAGTTTACTTTTACGGTTTCATACCAGTCATTAAAATTTGGCTGCGCCTCGCGTGAGCCATTACCTGTCCATTTCGCCGGGTTTTCATCAAACTTTCCATCAACTAATGGATGCGCATCACCGCCTAAAGGTGAATAATCTTCAGGAAATTTAGGCAGTGAAAACGCTGCTCCAGGAATATAGTAAAAATCATTAAACTTGGAATAAGTAACGTTGGTATCGTCCTTTTCACCTAAGCCAATCACACCTTTAGGTTTTGCGATTGACTCATAGCGGCGCGCAACATGATTTGGCACGATATCAATAATTACTTTTAGACCCGCAGCATGGCTTCGTTTAATCAGTGCTTCAAATTCTTCGATACGCTTGGCCGGATTATTTGCAAGATCTGGGTTAACTGAATAATAATCTTTAATGGCATAAGGGGAGCCTGCGCGTCCTTTTATCACATCGGGGTCATCTAAACTGATACCAAACTGTGTGTAATCTTCAGCCATTGCATGATGAAGTACACCGGTATACCAAATATGGCTCACACCCATATCTTTTATTTCATTAAGTGCTTTCGGGGTAAAATCTGCAAATTTTCCAACGCCATTTTCAGCCTTGTTACCCCAGGGTTTATTGGTGGTATTAGTGTTGCCAAACAAACGGGTAAACACCTGATAAACAACCGGCTTTTGCACTTTGTTTTGTTCTTCTACAAGTTTAGATTGGGCACTGACACTATTTGACGCCACAATAAGCGCAAATAAGGCATACATCTTCTTTTTCATTTAATTACCAAATCGTTTTAAAAATTCATTATGGGTTGGCAGTTTGTCACTGGTGTGGGCAATCAAGGTTTTTAAGCTTTCAAGTAAATCTTTAATTTGTGCGTCATTTAAGTTATGCGCGAGTGGATGATATTGCGCTGGCGTAATACCTTGTCCTAGCATAACTTGCTGCCACGCCACCTCGCTAAACAACTCGTCATCTTGTCTGAAAAACAAGGCGCTTTCAGCAAAAAGCTGCATTTTGTGGCGTAAGCTGTTTGGCACGTCCATATCTTTACACTGACGCCAAAAAGCACTGTCTGTGCGCTCGGTTAATTTGTAATGCAAAATAATAAAGTCGCGAATGCGTTCAAATTCAACCTGACTTTGACGATTAAACTCTGTTACAACGCCATCATTAATACCCATTAACGGAAAATGCTTTACGAGGCGAGTTGCCGCAGTTTGAATTAGGTGAATACTGGTTGATTCAAGTGGCTCTAAAAAACCACTTGAAAGGCCTATCGCCACGACATTCTTATGCCATTGTTTTAAGCGACGGCCAGTGCGAAAGCGAATAAGCTTTGGCTCTGAAAGTGCCTTACCCGGTAAGTTACTTAGCAGTAATTGTTTTGCGTCATCATCCGAGAGATGGTTGCTGGCGTAAACCAAACCATTACCAATGCGATTGGTTAGCGGAATTTGCCATTGCCAACCGGCATCATGAGCAATTGAACGTGTGTAGGGTTTAATTTCATTCTCACCATGTTCACACGGTACAGCCAAAGCGCTATCACAGGGTAACCAATGGTGCCAATCTTCAAAGCCAACATTCATGGTTTTATCAAGTAATAAGCCATGCAAACCAGAACAATCGACAAACAAATCACCCGTAACAACCTCTTGGTTTTCAAGCATTAGTGATTTAACAAAGCCATTGTTATGGTGAGTTTCGACATGGGTTACTTTGCCCTCAATGCGCTTTACCCCGAGCTGCTTTGCGTGATTTCGTAAAAACTGTGCGTATAAACTCGCGTCAAAATGATAGGCGTAGCTGGTCCCCGGTAATTTGGTATTTGGTAAATATTGAAGTTTATCGAAGCGGTTGCGCTTTGCTGCTTGATAATTAATCGAGTAATCCCAAAAACTACTCGTATCGCCCTGCTCTTTGGCTTTAAGCCAATAATTCAAAAAATTGCAAAATGGAAAGTCCTTACCAAAACTGCCAAACGCATGCATATAATGCTCGCCTTGTTGCCCCCAGTTTTCAAACTGAATGCCAAGCTTAATAGTTGCGTTAGTTGCTTTGATAAAGGCTTTTTCATCAATGCCAATGGCGGCATTAAAAGGAATGATGGGAGGAATGGTTGCCTCGCCAACGCCAATTGTGGCGATGTCTTTTGACTCAACTAGCGTAATAGAAATCTGCTTGCCAAGTACTTTTGCAAGTAAGCTTGCAGTAAGCCAGCCAGCAGTACCTCCGCCGACGATGACAACATTGTTGATTTGATTTGTCATGGTAACCTCAGATAAAAACAAAGCCCTTTTCAGGGCTTTGTTGCAACATTCAGGTTAGAACTGGTAGTTCACACCTAGCAAGAAAGTGCGACCATAATCTTGGTAATCACGTACTTGCAATGCGTTATCACCTGATAACGAGATAAACGGTTCTTCAGTAATGTTTTGCACTTGGAAAGTTACCGTCATGCCCTCTAGGCTCTTTAAGCCACTTTCAGAGAAGTCATAACCAATTTGTGCATCCCAAATCGTTTCGCCTTGAATATCAACTTGCTGTGAGTCAAAACCGCGGCCATAAACGTCACCTTTAAAGTCATCACGTTTACGCATGCTAGCACGCGCTTGGAAGCCGTAGTTTTCATAATAGAAAGTTAGGTTTTGAATGCTCTTAGATAAACCTGGAATTTCGTAATCATTGCCATCTTGGTCAACCATGTCTGAGCTATTAACAGTATGACTTGCAATTAAACCAAAACCATCCAGTGCATCAGCAAAGTAGTTAAACGGTAATGTGACTGAGAACTCAGCACCTTTAACCGTGCCGTCGCCACCGTTTACTTTACCATTACCTGTACCATCTGGGTTCGCAGGTACTAGACCTGTTGATGGATCTGCAACACCTGTCATATCGATTGAATAGCTACCATCAAAGATCCAGTCTTTTAAATCTTTGTGATAAAGCGCGATAGCAAAATAACCTTCTGGGCTAAAGTAGTTTTCATAGCTTAGGTCAAAGTTAATTGCTTGATACGGTTCAAGTGACGGGTTACCGCCATTCACTACCCAGTTGCTACCATTTTCATCTGGCTGCTGATTGTAAGTAGCATTAACCGAGGCATTCATTTCATCCATACGTGCACGTGAAATCGTCTTTGCAGCACCAAAACGTACCGACTGATCATCATCAATCGACAATGATAGGTTTAAGCTTGGTAATAGATGTGCGTAATCGTGTTCAATATGCGTTGGCGATGTAATAACTTTGCCGTCTTGTGTATTGAAAGCATTACCTTGCGATTCTTGCTCAGTTTTAACATAGCGAAGACCTGCATTACCAGTTAACGGCATGCCTGCAACTTCAGTATCAATATTTGCTTTAACAAACGCACTGGTTAATTGCTCTTTAACCGTCCACGATTTAGTTGCGTGGCTTGGATCGGTTAAGCTTTCTGCCAGTAAATCGTAGTAACCATCTTCAACCATTGCGCGTGAGTTAAACGCAATCATGTCGCCCATGCCGATAAAATCAAGGTTTGCAGTACCTAAACGGTACTCTTCTGGCACCATCATCATACCTGGGTTATCTAACGAGAAGCTTGATACTGTTAAGAAGTAACCTTCAGAGCGCTTGGTTTTCTCACGTTCACTGTAAGACAAACCAAATTCAACAGACGTTACATAATCGTTTTCAATTACTTTGGTAGCAGCAAGGCGAAGTGCATTTAGCTCGTCGTCAACTTCAGGGGTATTTAAAAAGCCGTCTTGCAATTGGTTTTCATATTCAGTACCAACAACGCCGTATTTTTCATTAAGTGCAGAACTCCAACCCCAAGAAAGTGGGCCGCCAAGTTGAATTAAATTATAATCACTATAATCCAGCTCATGGCTAAAGGTTGCGCCTGTATTTCCAGAATTGAATGCGTAACCTAGGTTATCTGCAACACCACGTGCATCGCCACGACCTGTTCCGGCATAACTTTCCATACTCCAGATTTCACGCTCAACACTTGAGTGACTTGCATCGAACTCAAGTGACCAAGAATCACTTAAGTCATATTCTAAATTAAAACCAAATGATGTAAGTTCAGCGCTGCGATCTTCGTAGTCGTTACGTACTACAACACGCTGCCCTTCAGTAATCGCTGATGTAACAAAGCCTGTTGCTGGGTCTACCACTGCGTTATCCGCACTGATTGAACCCTGACCCCAAGCAAATGGCACTTCGATGCCACGGAGAATTTTTTCATCTACGAAATCTACATATAAGCTATCAAATACCATACGTAGATTTTCGCTTGGTGCATATTCAATCACCGCCATAACTGAATCACGTTCTAAGGTAGATGAACGTACAAACGGCTTTGCACCACCTAAAATTGAATAGGTATTGCCATCATCACCCGTGAATTCAGGGTAGCCCCAAGAGTTCCAACGCTTTTCTTGGTTTGGTGATGACATTGTATTAAATGCAACTGCCACACCTAGGGTGTTATCGGCAAATTGGTCGATGTAAGACAGTGTACCGCGAAAGCCATTATCGTCAGCATCTGGATTTAATTTTTCAAAGCCCGTTTGCTCATACATGGCGTTAACTTTGATAACGCGCTCATCCATTGATAGCGGTTTAATTGTTTGCAAATCAATAACGCCAGCAAGGCCCGATGCTTCTAAATCGGCACTCGGCGTTTTATAAACTGTTACCGCGCTCATGATTTCTGATGGGTATAAATCTAATTCTGCACCGCGGTTATCGGTTATCGATACTTGTTCACGACCATTAAATGTAGTGCCAACATGGTCTTCACCAAAACCACGAATAGTAACGCGACTTGCGCGACCGTCTAAGCGCTGAGCGGCTAGACCAGGTAAGCGTGCAATTGATTCTGCAATTGAAGAGTCTGGTAATTTACCGATGTCTTCTGCTGATACTGATTCAACCACTTCTGGTGAAAAGCGCTTGGTGTTAATGGCTTTAACTAAACTTGCGCGAAAGCCTGTAACCTCAATAACCTCAACTTCTTTTTCTTGTTCTTTATCGTTGTTTTGGTTCTCTGCAGCATATAAGTTTGCAGAGCCTACACCTGCTGCGACCATTGCCAGCGTCAGCATACTTGGTTTGAAAATAGACATAAATTTTGTTCCCGATTGACTATTGCTAGTGCAAATCATGGTGCGAAATAACATCACTAAACGAATATAGCTTACTGACAGTATTTGTAGCAGTTGCACCAAATGAGTTCGCGTTTGTTGCCGACAGTGATAGTAACGCTATAAATTTAGCAACCACAACAAACTGCATACGTATTCAAATTTATGCAACGGCGCTTTTGGTTACAAATATTTTACATTTATTTTTTGTTATACATTGATTAATAAGTATTTTTTAAAAGTAGCATAAAACAAAACGTTAACTTAAAGAAAATGACATAAAATCATCACAAATACGGGCCAATTCAGTGCAAATTCAGCACAAACTGAATATAACCTGCACTTAAAAGGTGCAACACAAAACTAATGATAAATTGGTATTACCAATTTGAACCTTTATTTTAGTACATTTTAATAATAAATATTAAAATTGGTTATTTAGTGTGACCAATAAACATCGTTCCAAAGACTTCTCTTCTTACAACTATTTTCACTGCATACGTATGTAGGCTTTTTACTCGCAGCCGCTATATGACGTAAGCTGACCGTTATTCGCAGTAAACAGATACTGTGAAATGGCAACGCAAACGTAAAAAAGCATTTAGCATCAGATAGTAATGAGAAAACGATGTCGAAACTAACAGCGCAACTAAATTGGTGGAAAGGCGCGGTAATTTACCAAATCTACCCACGCAGCTTTCAAGACACTACAAATAATGGTGTTGGCGATTTACAGGGAATAATAAAGCGACTTGATTATATTAAAGCGCTTGGTGTTGACGCTGTATGGATTTCGCCGTTTTTTAAGTCGCCAATGAAAGATTTTGGTTACGACATAAGCGACTATCGCGATATCGATCCATTATTTGGCTCACTTGCTGATTTTGACGAACTAATCGCGCAAGCTCATCAGCGCGATATTAAAATTGTGATTGACCAAGTATTGAGTCATACCTCAGATCAACACCCTTGGTTTATTGAGAGTCGTGAAAACAAAACTAACGATAAAGCCGATTGGTATGTGTGGGCTGATGCCAATGAAGATGGTTCACCGCCAAATAACTGGTTATCAATTTTCGGCGGTTGTGCATGGCAATGGGAGCCGCGTCGCTGCCAATACTATTTGCATAACTTTTTAACCCAGCAGCCCGATTTAAACTTCCACAATGAAGATGTGCGCAATGCTGTATTAGATAACGTTGAGTTTTGGTTAGCTCGCGGTGTAGATGGCTTCCGCTTAGATGCTATTAACTTTTGTTATCACGACGCACAACTACGTGATAACCCTGCAAAGCCAAAGCATTTAAGGCAAGGTCGTGGGTTTAGTGAAGATAATCCATACGCATTTCAGTATCACTATTACAACAACACCCAGCCCGAAAACCTGGCATTTATGCAGGCTATTCGCACGCTAATGAACAAATACCCAGGCGCTGTGACCCTTGGTGAAATTTCATCTGAAGATTCACTAGCCACCATGAATGAGTACACAGCAGGTGGCGACAAACTGCACATGGGTTACAGTTTTGAGCTACTAACAAAAGACTACAGCCCAAGTTACATTCGAAACACAGTTGAAACCCTTGAATCGCAAATGACTGAAGGCTGGCCATGTTGGGCATTTAGCAATCACGATGTAGAACGCGTTGCATCGCGTTGGAGCAAGAACGGTATTGTTAATCATGAGCAAGTAAAAATGCTACATGCGTTACTTGCAAGTTTGCGTGGCAGTGTGTGTTTGTACCAAGGTGAAGAATTAGGTTTAGGTGAAGCTGAAATCACCTTTGAGCAATTACAAGACCCTTACGGCATTACCTTCTGGCCAAACTTTAAAGGTCGCGATGGCTGTCGTACGCCATTACCTTGGCAGCGTGCAAATGAATTCGGTGGTTTCTCAACTGTTGAACCTTGGTTACCTGTGGTTGACGCGCATAAAGATGTCGCGATTGACGCACAGCAAGCTGACGATACTTCAGCACTAGTGCATTGCCAACAATTTTTAGCTTGGCGCAAGCAACATGATGCGCTTCTTTTTGGTGACATTAAATTTACCCAAAGCGATGAACATATTTTAGGCTTTGAGCGCAGCTATAACGGCAAAACATTAGTCTGTTATTTCAACCTAGGCGAACAAAGCCAAACGGTTGACGTACAAGGTAAAGTAATTAAATCACACCAGTATGAGAGCGTAACATTAAGTGGCTTTGGCTATGTGATATTTGCAAAAGAGGATGTGTAAAAGTTACTAACACAGGGTAAATGGAATTACCATTTTAACTAATCGAAAGAATTACGTATTGTTCTTCCCATGTGAACGTAAGGCTAGCCCAGCTGGGTTAGCCTTTTTTTTGAATTATGGATTAAGTACAAACTCATTTTTACGAATAAACAGTACATCACCACTTTGGTATTGCCCATTTAGAACATCAACAACATGTTTGCTAAACTCGCTACATGTCATAATATTGTTGTTAGGAATATTAAACTTATCCCTAAACTTAGTTTCAATTGCACCGGGCGCCATGCAGATAACCTCAAAGCCATCATTTGCCATGCTTTTGCTTAACGTAATCACACCTGCTTTTGAGCTGCAATACGATGACCAATCTTTATAAGCGTTAAACCCAGCAGTTGATGAAATATTAATTATCAGTGTGTTGTGATTATTTTTCAGCGCGTATTTACTTACCAAATAGGTACCAATTAAATTCACTGAAATATCTTGGATCCACTCAGCTGAATCGGATTCAAGTAATCGATTTGGGTGAATGCAGCCAGCATTATTAATGACAACGTCGAACACTTTGTCTTCAAAATAAGACGCCACTTCGCTATCTTGCGTTACATCCAATTGTTGGCGTGACACTAAGGTAATATCAAAGGCATCGCTAAATTCGTTAGCAAAGCTTTGTGCCCAATCACCGCCACCGCCAGTAATTAAAATTGATTTTTTAGACGATATCTGGGTTTTCATGTTTATCCGACTTATCTATTAAGTTTCTGTATTGGTCGTAAATACGCTCTTTTAAGTTTGAGCTACTTACACCAGCACCATATGGGAAATAAAATACTTTTACACCAAGATCGCGAAGGTAATCATATTTACCGCGCCAATCATCGCCTACCACAAAAATATCGATATTGAGATCTTTTATGCGCTGTGTATGCTCTAACGAGCGCTGTGGAATAACCACATCAGGGTGTTTTAGCGCTTCAACAATCGCAATACGTTCTTCAAAAGGTACCGCAGGTGGGTTTTTATAGCTACACACAAGCTCGTCGGTACTTACCCCAACAATTAAGGTTTCGCCAAGCCCTCTGCCATATTCAATCATTTTCAAATGATTGCGGTGAAACAGATCAAAGGTGCCAGATACGTAAACAATTTTACTCATAATATATTCTTTTAACTCGTGTTAATGTGAGATTAAATAATCACAAATACGCTCTGCCGATTTACCATCGAGCTTGCCCACGTATTCATCACATATTTGCTTTCTTATTGACTGTTTGATTTGCGGGTTTTTAACCGCATTTGCAACTACTTCGCTAAGTGCCTGATAACTCGCCGCCCTATCACAGAGTTCGTGAAACACTGTAATACTTTCATCTATGCGCTTTTTAAAACGGAACGAAAATATACCGCGATAACCCCAACGTAATTTGTAGAAGTCACACCAGATAACGGGTTTATCTAACGCTGCAAATTCAAAGATAGCAGACGATGCATCCGACAGCATGACATCTGAAATAGCCATAAACTCCAACAGATTATACTCATCAACGCCAGCTAAATAGACATTTTCACTGGCCGCCCACGATTCTAATATGGCTTTTTGTTTAGTGTAACGCGGCTTAGTTAGCGAGAAAAAGTGCGGCTTTAAAATAATGTTGTAGTCTGCAAAATCGTTGGCAAAATTTGCAGAAAATAGTTCTATTGAACTTGGATAAAATGTTGGCGCGTAGAGAATGGTCGGCTTATTTTCATCTAAACCAAGCGCGCTTAATGAGAGCTTAAGTGATGTGCGATTAATCGCAGGATCGAGCTTAGCATAACCGCTGTCTACAAAATTGCCGTTTGGAAACATGGCTTGAAGATTAGCTCGGCGCTTTTCACCTTCAACAAAGCGCACTGTGGTTGGGTTTTTCGATACATCGTAATAACAGCTTTTAGGGCCAACGCCGTGTTGCATCAATACCGTTTTGCTTGCGCTATGGAGTTGCTCTAAATCTGATACGGCGTTACCAAACACAATCCAATCGGCTTTTTGTGCGAGATAATGTGCTAACGCGTCTTGCCAATTGCCTACAATTTTGTAAGTTAACTGGGTGCCGTTTAAAGCGTTTTCAACTATGCGGTTTAAGTCATTATCATCTGTTTTGTAAGCGACTAACTCAATATCTGTTTTATGCTGTTTTAATGCATCAATTACCGGTAAATACTGCGGTAAATAATACAGATGTTGAATATCAAAAATAACCTTCATTGAACTGCCTAAACGATTTATGTGACATTTTTATGATCTCACAAAAACTTAACATCAGGCAAAGTTTTTTAATTGAATTTCCAGTATTTGAGCTTTTTTCTTAGCTTAAAATTGCGAATAAAGTTAAGTGGCTTAGTTTTTTCAACAGTAAGTTCACCAAGTAATACTTTCTCAACCGCATCCAGTACTCGGCCACTCGATTGCCCATCGCGATACGGATGCAATTGCTTTATATACTCGCCAATCTGCTGAGTAAGGTCGTGTGTAGATTGCAATGCATATGACAGCTTTTCTTCAAGTAAATTAGGCTCAGTGAAATTAACCATATACGGTTTAGGATCAATATTGTTAAACGTTACGACCGGTTTATTTTGCACTAAAAACATTTGAATCACTGACGATGTATCGCACAACATCACATCTGCCTGTTTTAGCAGCGGTAATACGTTATCGGTTTCAACAAACTGTAAATGTTCGCTTTCAAGGGATTTATACTGCTCTACAATATGTTTTGGCATTTTAGGATGAAATTGCACTAGCCATTGCCACTTTCCCGTTGTGCTGAGTTTTTTAACTTGCTCGAACAAATGCGGTGCACACGTTAAATTGCGAGAAAACGTCGAGCACATTAACACCGTTTTCTTACTCTTATTAGCTGTCGGGTCGGTTAGCGTGTCAGTAAATAATGGATCAAGCGTAGACCAGCCTGTTTCGACCACATTAAAATAACCATGTTGCTTGGCTAGTTGCTTGAACGGTTCGGTAGTATCTGGTCCTTGGGTGCAATATAAATCAAAGCATTGACGAATATTGAAATGGTCATTATTGCCGCGTCTATTTAACTTACCCGCGTTAAAACCATGGAACACCGCCACTTTAACGCCTGGGAAAAAGCGCGGTACCGTATTACCAGGAACAAATACCGCATCTGGATTAAATGCTTTTACCGCATCAACTGATTTAAGTACCTGCTCATCTTCTTTTAAATAGTTCGCATTAACTTCATTACCCCACAAAAACCAAGCAACCTCGCCACCGCGGCGCCAAATTTCTTGTTGTAACGGGCGTAAAATCGCATAACTGTAATTTTGAGAGATAAAGAAAAGGTACTTACGCATAAATAATCCGTTGTGTTAAAGGCGCAAACAGCGCCCCGTTTATTTTTATAGTAGAGCGAACTTAACCACAAAGAGAATAGACAACACCCAAACACTAATGCTCACTTCTTCAGCACGATTGCACATTACTTTTACTGCTGTGTAAGCAATAAAACCTAGTGCAATACCGTGCGCTATCGAAAACGTAAGCGGTGTCATTAATAATACAACTGCCACAGGCACGGCTTCTGTCATGTCATCCCAATCAACCAGTTTTAAGTTTTGTAACATTAATACCGCAACATATAAAATTGCGCCAGCTGTGGCGTAAGCCGGCACCATCGCCGCAAGCGGTGCAAAGAACAGCATTAATAAAAAGCAGATACCAACAACAACGGCGGTTAAACCTGTTTTGCCGCCAACCGATACCCCAGCAACAGACTCAATATAAGAAGTCGTTGTTGATGTACCTAACGTTGCACCCGCGATCGTTGCGCAACTATCTGCACTAAGAGCGCGGCCCATACGTGGAATATTGCCTTTTTCATCAGCAATACCGGCTTTTTGTGACACCGCAACAAGTGTGCCTGAGGTATCAAATAAGTCGACAAAAAGGAAAGCAAAAATCACACTAAGCATTGAAAGCTCTAGTGCGCTGGCAAAGTCCAGTTCCATCCAAGTCGGTGCAAGTGATGGTGGCATTGAAACAATGCCGTTGTATTCAACTAAACCAAGCGCTAACGCGATAGCGGTAACACCTAAAATACTAAACAGCACGCCACTTTTAATATCTCGGTATAAAAGCGCGGCGATAAAAAAGAAACTAATAATTGCAAGTAACGGGCCTGCTTGGGTTATATCGCCAAGTTGTACCAAGGTTGCAGGGCTTGCCACAATAATACCCGAGTTTTTAAGAGCGATTAACGCTAAGAATGCACCAATACCGGTGGCAATTGCGCGCTTTAAAACAAGAGGAATGGCATTAATAATCCACTCTCGCACTTTAAATAAACTTAAAAGTAAAAAGATAATGCCTGAGAAAAACACCGCGGCAAGTGCGCTTTGCCAGCTGTAGCCCATACCTAGCACTACGCCATATGTGAAAAATGCGTTAAGCCCCATTCCCGGTGCTAGTGCGATTGGGTAATTGGCCCAAAAACCCATAATAAAACAACCAATTGCTGCGGCTAAACAGGTGGCTACAAATGCTGCGCCTTGGTCTATGCCTGCTTCGGTTAACATTGCAGGGTTTACAAATACTATGTACACCATAGTGACAAATGTGGTGATGCCAGCGATCACTTCACGTTTAACCGTACTGCCCTGTTGGTTAATTTTAAAAAGTTGCTCAAACATGATTTCGTTACTGTGTCTTAAGGGGGCGATGATCATACCAGTGACACAGCAAAAATTAAATTTTTAAGTCATTTCGAAATGAAATTAAGTGAAAAAAACAAAAGCTTCTAAACTTAGGGTAAATCATCACGCTTAGATTAAGATAAACGTTCACCAGCAAAAGCAATTTTTAACGTGTTACACCACGCATGCTTTTTTAAAACACGTTTTAATCGGAACGTTTCTAACAATCACCGTAAAAAAGTTATTAGCCTTGTCTTAGGTTGATTAGCAATAAGGAAGCATATGCCCGACGAAAATAAATCCATTGAAGTAGATTCATTAACAATAGAGGAAGTAGAACACCTTATTCTTTCTACATTACTTGCGATCAAAAAAGAACTGACACAAAAAGCCCACACTATTGTAGAGCAAGATGCCGAACGTTTGTTTGCAACCTCAGTCACCATGTCAAAAGCCAAAAATGATGTTGGTGCTGCCAAATATATGCGTTTCGCTGCCCTGCAAGGTCATGTAAAAGCGCAGTTTTATTTAGGCATGATGTTCGCAAAAGGTGCCGGATTACCGCAAAGCGTGTATCACGCATATACCTGGTTATACCTAGCTGAAAGCCAAGGCTCGATAGAAGCGGTAGAGGCAATTGGTAAGCTACAGCCGTTACTCCAAGCAAAACAAATCACCGATGCAAAAAAGCAAGCTGCTGATTTATATGAGAATATTAATGACGCAATAATCCAATCTGAAAAAATTGTGTAAAAAATAGCAAAAAGTGCTTGAAACAAAACACTGTATAAACTACTGTATAGATAATTTCACTGTATATTTAAACAGGTATCGTTATGTTACAAGCTCAACACCTTTCATCACAGCACGCTGTACAGGTTTCAACACAAGATACAGACAAGCTGAAAGTTATTAATGTGCAAGATGACATTCAAGAAACATTGGCACTTATTGAAATACTGCAAAAGCATACCTGCGAAAATAAATGGACACTGCTGCTTGCACCCGATGCAGTGCCAAGTAAAACCCTGTTAGAAAGTTTATCTATCGACCACAGCAAACTGCTTATTATTCGCCAGCGTCATCTTATTAATATTGAATACGTGGTTAATTCGGCGTTAAAAAATGGCAATTTTGGTGCAGTTGTATCGTGGACAAATATGCTTGATGAAGTAACACTTAGTTCACTCTATGCAAACCAAACAGAGTTTAATGGCTATTTTTACCACTTTGCAGCTAGCAAAGGTGTGACGGCAAACCCTACTCTCTGCTAAAATGCTGGTTTTGAAAAACGAAATCTATTTATGTGTTACTGTGGAACAGCACAAGCATTTGAGCAATGTTGTGCACCCATCATCAATGGTGAAAAAAAAGCAGATAATGCAGAGCAGCTAATGCGCTCTCGCTATTCTGCATACTGTGTAAATAACAGTGAATATATTCATAACACCTATGCACTGGCTAAACGTGCCGAAAACAGTGTTAGAGAAATAAAGTTATTTGCTGAACTTGCTGATTTTATAAAACTTACGGTGAATAGTTTTAATGAGCAAGGCGATTCAGCCCAAGTGCATTTTAAAGCAGAGTATATTTGCGACGGCTACTACTGCCAGCTTGAAGAGGTATCAAACTTTATTATTGAAGAAGATCAATGGCGCTATTTAGATGGCACCCTTACCCCTCATAACGAAACTAAGCTAGGCAGAAACGATACTTGTCCGTGTGGTAGTGGTAAAAAATTTAAAAAGTGTCATGGTAGCTAAGTAAATTTGAATCACTTTTTAAATATATAGTCTTAGCCTAAGCAACATTTTCTTAGCCTATCATCAAAATTAAGCCGTTGACTTAAAGTTTAATAGGGTGGCCCAATTAGATAGAGCACCCTATTTCTCAATACCCATCTACCAATACCAAAATCCCCATTCTTTTAGATATATTCAGATAATGTATTGGATGATAATAATTGAATTTCGCAATAAATTTTTTATGCAATTTTTCCGCTTAACTTTTCCTTTTGGCTAAATTACGAACAAAAAGCAAAGTATTTAGTCCAAAAATTAAGCCACTACCCGACCAACGACCACTCACATAACGCATTTTGAAAAAAGACATAAACCCGTCAAATATATATTTAATGGCAAACACGCTAATAACTAGCGCTAGTTACACAAAGATTAACGTTACGAAGTAATGATTCAGTAAGTATTTAACAAAAGAGCCGTGTGAGCCGCTACGGCCAGCTTAACTAAGCGACAGAAGCGAAGTTGTACTCTTGGCTCTTTTCAATACTTTGATAGAAATTGTTGATATCCATTTCGTTATTGTTAAGCCCCACTTGTTTAGCACAGTGTAATTTCTTTTGCACCGCAGGCGGACAATTATCAACAACTAGGGGAGGAATGTAGTTTTTATCATTCTTACAAGTGAAAGGTTCGGGCTTTAAACATTCATTAAATTGAATCGCGATTAATCCTTGGTTTTCTAACAATGTACGATTGTGTTCGCCAAGCAAGCCGTTAAACGGTTCACTTGCTAATGGCTTTTTCGGGCCTGCTGCGACCTTCGCGTATGAAAGAACCGGATCCGCAGTCGGTGACTTTTCGCTTTTTATTAGCTGAAATTGCGAAAACTCCGTTGCGTCATTGCTTAATAAAGAAAGTAAAAGTGCAAAATCAGAATGGCGCTGCTCTTTAACACTGTGAGAAAGTTGCTCTCCAAGTTGCGCTTCATGTGTGATGATTTGTTCGATTTGCATCTTTAATAGTCAATCTGATTAATAACAAAGCTGTTATCGACAAAATTAAAAAAAACTTTAGCTTTAACCTTTACTTAATTTTTTAGTTTGTTAATATTCGCCTCGTTCTCGTGGAGGGGTTCCCGAGCGGCCAAAGGGATCAGACTGTAAATCTGACGGCATTGCCTTCGATGGTTCGAATCCGTCCCCCTCCACCACTTCTCTTTTATTCCAAATTCCAAATTCCAAATTCCAAATTCCAAATTCCAAATTCCAAATTCCAAATTCCAAATTCCAAATTCCAAATTCCAAATTCCAAATTCCAAATTCCAAATTCCAAATTCCAAATT
>NZ_JBIPJE010000031.1:0-84949 GCF_044005875.1 Pseudoalteromonas sp. XMcav1-K
ATGTGTGGCCTAGTAATCTAAGCGAATATCGAGCAACAATGAGAAAAGTGCGCTCAAAAGAACCGTTCGGCAGCGCTTGATTGGCTTTTCTACTGTGTTATCGGCTGGCTCACATAGAATAACTATGTCACGCAGCCTCTGCCTAGTATAAAACCCAATCAAACTGCTGCAAAAACGAACTTGAAAGGTCAACAGACCCTAGTTAATAACCTAGATTATTGAAGAATCAAAAAAGGCCGCATATGCGGCCTTTTTGTTTTATAGAGTTACTATTTTAGAACTGTAACTCACCAACAGTGACTGGCACTTCAATAACTTTACCTTCACGAATAATTGTAAAGTTTAATACGCTACCTGGAGGTGTGTTCGTTACTAATTCCAATGTTGTATTGGTATTCACGACTTTTTTACCGTCGATTTTTGTCACGATATCGTTGAGTTCAAAGCCGGCTTGCCATGCAGGTCCCAACGGGTCAAGGCGAGCAATGCGCATGCCATACACCGGGGTGTGATTGTTTCTCACAAAACGACCTGAACTGTCGACAGGGTCGGCGTCAAAGCCAATATAGCCACGAATAACACGGCCATACTTGATGATTTTGTCCATCACTTCTTTGGCAAGCGAATAGGGAACCGCAAAGAAAATACCTTGCACTTCTAAATTGCGTGCATGCTTAAACTTAGCTGAGGTAATGCCCACTAGCGTACCGTTGGTATTAATCACTGCACCACCCGAATTACCGGTATTAACCGCGGCATCCATTTGTAAAAAACGGGTATGGCGGGTTTGCGCAATATTAGTTTTGTCAGTGGCACTAATAATGCCTTGCGTAATTGTTTGACCTAAGTTTAATGGATTACCAATTGCTAAAATAACGTCGCCCACTTGTGGAATAAAGTCGTTATTGGTTGGGATTTCCGGTAGATGTTCAGCGGTTATTTTTAATAATGCCAAATCCGTAGGTACGTCAAAACCAATAAGCTGTACATCAGTAAATTGTCGGCCATCGTTTAGTACAACTAAAATTTGGTCCGCGTTATTAATAACGTGATAGTTAGTGAGAATATAGCCTTTTTTGGACATGATAATGCCAGAGCCAAGCTCTCTTACCGGAGTTGATGGACGCAGGCTGCGAGGGCGATTACTAACTGATTCTGAATATATGTTCACAACAGCAGGCGATGCGGCTTTTACCGCGTTAGCAAAGCTTAAATGACTGGCATTAAGTGGCGCTTTATTTGTTGAAAGCTGTTCACGCAATAACTCTGGTGAAAATACCAATAGGTAGATAAAGGCAAAACCAAGTCCTAATAAAATAGGGGTAAGCAAAAACTGAAGCTTCTTTAACACGCTGCGCCGTTAATTATTATTTTCAAAGGGTGTTTATTGTGGCAAGAATATGACTATTCGGCAAGTTGCAGGTTTTTACACTAATCCATAAAAAAACGCCCAAATTACTTTGGGCGTTTGGATTAGCAAGGTGTATGATTTTTTGAACCGCAGAGATTACTGAATTTGTACGTTAAAAATACGAGAACCACGTTGAACTCGTAGGAAAATATAACCTTGTACATCTTCAACTGCCTTGGTTAAGTCGCGCACAGAATCTACACGGGTGCGGTTAACCATTAAGATTACATCGCCTTCCTCTAACCCTACGCGTGCAGCTGGAGCACGGTTAGAATCAATCGATTTAATCAACACACCTTCTTTACCATCGCTCGTTTCGCCGGCTTCTAGCGTTGCACCCGTTAAATTGCGATGTAGTTTATCTGCCGAGGTTGCAACATCTGATATCCCGCCTAGTTTAACCTTAACGGTTTTGCTCTTGCCGTCACGAATAATTCCTAACTTAACCGTTTTACCTTCACCAGCGGTTGCGATTTTACTGCGCAGCTCTAAGAAACTATGGATTTTCTTACCATCGATACTGGTGATTACGTCATTCACCTTTAAACCCGCTTTTTCAGCAGGGCTATCTTCATCAACCGCGTTTACGAAAGCGCCTTGTTTGGTTTCTAGATCAAATGCTTCTGCTACGCCTGCATTCACATCACCACCGCGAATACCTAAGCTACCGCGACGAACTTCACCGTATTCTAAAATTTGGTCTACAAGACTTTTCATCATGTTTGATGGAATCGCAAAACCAATACCAACGTTACCGCCAGATGCGCCTAAAATTGCAGTGTTAATACCGATTAGTTGACCGTTTAAATTTACCAGTGCACCGCCAGAGTTACCTTGGTTAATTGCCGCATCGGTTTGAATAAAGTCTTCGTAACCTTCAATGTTTAAGCCCGAGCGACCAAGCGCACTTACTATGCCTGAAGTTACTGTATGGCTTAGCCCAAATGGGTTACCAATCGCCACTGAAAAATCACCGACACGTAGTTCGTCTGAATCAGCCAGTTTTACTTCAGTTAAATCATCGCCTTCTACTTCAAGTAATGCGATATCAGACTGAGGATCGCTACCAACTAACTTGGCTTCAAATTCGCGGCCATCTTGTAAGGTTACAATAATTTTTTCAGCGTCTTGAATAACATGGTTGTTGGTAACGATATGACCGTCTTTTGCGTCGATAATTACGCCAGAGCCTAAGCCACTAAACGGGCGTTTTTCGGCGCGGGGTTGGCGCTGCGGGTTACCAAAAAAGAAATCAAACGGGTCAACGCGTTGGCGTACTTGTTTTGAACCAGAGACGCGAATACTTACAACACCGGGGGTCACACGTTCTAGCATAGGCGCTAGCGTTGGCAGTTGTTGTCCGTTAACCGAAACAGGTAATTTTGCATGGCTAATTGCCGGTGAAACTAAAATAGTTGCAGATAGTATTGCTGCACTTAAAACGGTAAATTTAGTTTTCATAGTCAAAATAACGCTCCTTAAATCAAAAGGGTAGCTGATTTGCTTTTTGTTGTTAGCGGCAAACCAGCCAGTTACTTATAATGACTATGGGGTCAAAAAAAAGTTCATCAAGATGCGATTAAGCACTTTCTGTTTGCTTGTTTTCTGAGCTGTTACCTCTAAAAATGCCCGATTCGCCAGTGACAAAGTCGGCTGGTGCTGCTTGTAATTCAGCGTTTCGTGCTAATAACTCAGAGCGAGTTTTGTCGTTATTACGTGTCTCAGACAAAATCTCGTTAGCTTCTTGTGAGAAGAAAGGTACGACTTCAACGTTTTTTTCAGCAACTAATAACTTGTTAGTTTCTTCCATATGCTTAACTAGCTGTACGTAGCTGTCTTGCATTTTATTAACAAGTTTATTGGTGTGAGCAACATGGTCGGCCACATCTTGTTTAAATTGCTCAAGGTCACCTTGTGCTTTTTCTACTTCTTTTTCGAGCTCATCATGTTCGTATTGACGTTTGGTAATTAGGCTTCCGATAAAAAAGCTAGCAACGGCAGTGACTACTAATAGGGTGATCCAAATGGCTGTACTCATACTATTAAGCCTTATAATTTTTCAAAATAGATAGTTTAAATATACGCTTTGATTGCGCTCGTGTTAATATTTTACATCAAAATTTCAGTAACGCTTTGTATTTATCATGACCCCTTGGCAAAAATATCAACAAGATTTAACTCGCGATGACTTCCACCATGATGCTGCGCAGGAAAATGCAGTGCGTCATTTGCAACGTTTGTACGACGATTTAACTGCACAGCCACCGGCTAAAAAAGGCTTTTTTGCCAGCCTTTTTTCAAAACAAGAAGTAAAGCCGATCAAAGGCTTGTATTTTTGGGGCGGGGTTGGGCGTGGTAAGACTTATTTGGTTGATACGTTTTTTGATTCGCTGCCGTTTGAGCGCAAAATGCGAGTGCACTTTCACCGTTTTATGCACCGTGTACATGATGAATTAAAGCAGCTAAAAGACGTAAAAGATCCGCTTGAAAAAGTTGCTGATAAATTTAAAAGCGAAGCGGATATCATCTGCTTTGATGAGTTTTTTGTGCAAGATATTACCGACGCTATGCTATTGGGCGGTTTAATGCAAGAGCTGTTTAAGCGCGGCATAGTACTCGTTGCTACATCCAATATTGTGCCTGATGAGCTCTATCGCAATGGTTTACAGCGTGCTCGCTTTTTGCCAGCAATTGATTTAGTTAATGCGAATACTGAGGTGGTTAATGTTGATTCGGGCATTGATTACCGTTTGCGTACACTTGAGCAAGCAGAAATCTATCACAGCCCTTTAGATGCACAAGCAGATAAAAATTTATTTGAGTATTTCGATAAATTATCACCTGAAGCCGGTTGCTTAGATAAGGTGATTGAAATTGAGGGACGTAACCTTACGACGCGCAAAGAAGCTGACAGCATAGTGATGTTCGAATTTAGCGAGTTATGTGAAACTGCGCGTAGCCAAGTAGATTACATGGAACTCAGTCGTATTTATCATACTGTGTTGCTATCAAATGTAATTCATATGGGGTCGGAACATGCTAATGACGACGCAGCGCGCCGTTTTATTGCTTTAGTTGATGAGTTCTATGAGCGTAATGTAACTTTAATCATTTCAGCGATTGCACCATTAGAAGAGCTTTATACTGGTGGTATTTTAGACTTTGAATTTAAGCGCTGTATCAGCCGCTTACAAGAAATGCAAAGCTTAGAGTATTTAGGGCGCGAGCACTTAGCTTAATCTATAAAAAGAAGCGAGATATGACGATCTCGCTTCTCAATACTATTTATTCTTGATTCAACTTTACGCTTTTTATTTTTACCCAGGCGTTACCGCCTTTCTCATCGGTTAGATTTGGCACAAAATAAAGTGCAGAAACATTGGCTTTTATAATGCCTTTATCCTTTGACCAGCTTGGCGTCCATTCTGGGCGGTTGAAATCATCTAAGGTCAGAGTGTGCGTTTGCCATTGATTAGCGCTTGGCAAAAGCGTTTGATAGTGTGCATAGCTTTTATCACCTTTTCCACCATAATCCTTCTGCGATAACTTAACCACAAGCGGTTTGTCGCTTTGGTAGGTTAGTTCAATATTCGCAATGTCGTTTAATGATTTATTCGGCAGATCGTAAATTAACTCTACCCACGAATTATTCTGTGCATCAACGCGGGGTACTCGGTTGAAAGCAATCCCCACATACTCTTCTTTAACTAAGGGCTTTTCATAACTTGCAGTACTGCCGTGCGGGTCTACTGCATAGCGCCATTGGCTTGCATCGAGGGTTTGCCCAGCGTAAAGCGCAGAGCTTGAAAATAGTATTGCTGTATGCAGTGATTTTAAATACATGATCTTTTTCTTATGGTGATTATTTTATGTGTGTAGCAATACAGGGGAGGTTGCTGGGTGAGTGTTTGATTGTACGGTAGTTTATTTTGTTGTGGAAGTGGGAGGTTAGTCTTACTTTGTTGTGTCGTTCTGAACTTGTTTCATAGCAATGGACTAAAGAATCACGTCTGGGCAATTGAGTTTACTGAAACCATGTCTGCCGCGCTGGCGACGGCAGCCAAAGGGAAGCTAACGCCGGCCTCCCCTTGGAACCCCTCGGCGCCCCGAAATCAAACCTATCTTCAAATAAGTTTTAATTGTGAACATAAACGCCATCAAGCAACATCCCTGTCGCGCATTATTCACTTAAAACCTCATTTTCAGGTTTGATTTAAGGGGCTAAAAACCCCGGTGAATAATGATTGTCTATAATGTAGCCAATCAGTTTAACTAACTGGTTGATTAATATTTGAATATTTTAAATAAGTAGTTAAAATTTTGCGGTTGAAAACTAGAAAGGGATTTAAATTCAATGAATCGTTATTTATTCGCTAGTATCTGTTTATTGATTTTGTCAGGGTGCAAGTCTAACAACTCAGCAAGTATTCAAACGGAATCACAGTTATCACTTGAGTTGATGGAAATAAACGGCATTCAAAGTTACCAGAAGGGTGATTATGAAAATGCTTTAAGATTATTAAATAAGCCTGCGGCTTGGGGATATAAAGGTTCACAATACACTCTAGCTTTTATGTTTCTCAAGGGGCAGCATGTTCCGCAATCAACACTTATTGGAATGGGGTGGTTAGGTGTAGCAACTGAAGTTGAGACTGAAGAATGGTCAGAGCAATATCGACAGTTTTACGAAGCGGCTCCCGTTCAAATGAAAAGTGAAATTGATTCTATTGTTAATGAATATATTCGACGATACGGTATGAAAGCGCAAAATATTACTTGTAAAAAGGGCCCCACGATTCATACAAGAGCGGTAAGACATGTTTGTACCAAGTCTGATGCAATAAGTACAGTTTATGACATAGATTTAAACGAAGAAGATGTAACGATTAAACAATAATTCTGATGGGGATATTATCCTAGAACCCTTTAATCAAGCCTGAAAAAGGGATTTAAATGAATAATGTGAGACAGGGAGCGAAGCGGTCGAGCAAGCCATGCTTAGGCTTGGGTGAATAGTGTCTTGAAACGAACAAGTTTCGGCTAGTAATTCCGTTTTAACCAACCTTAAAAGTAGGTTTTAATTAACAATACGAGACAGGAAGCGGAGCGTGTCGAGTAAGTCATACTGAGATAGGGATATCGATTTATGACGTTTATCTTTAAATTAAAAGCTACTTTGAGGATCGAGTTTGATTGTACGGTCGCCTTTCTTTTGGTTACTTTATCTTTGGCGAAGCACTAATTTGTCGGGAGCAAATTAGAATGCCGTAGGCAGTCTTTAGATGTAAAGAGGGACCTTGCAATAAAGAAAAGTGACATGAGCCCCATGGATGGGGTTTATAAATATACAAAGAAGTAAATGCTGAGGTTTTGTTCAATCTTTCAAAATCCTACCAAACCCCATGCTAGTAGCCAAAAACCTTTATTTTCCTCAAATTATTAGTAGAAAAACTATCCAGCTCTTGCTATACTCCGCGTCCGCCACTTACCGTTCTACCTCGGTTAGTTTAGCCACAGCTGAGGGTTTTAAGTCTTGAGCTCGAAGGGGTTGAAGCAAGTGTAATAGAGCAGCAGAAATTTTTCTGCTTGTGGTTTTTAAATTGTAAACATTGGATTTTTAATAAATGAAAACGTTTGTTGCTAAGCCAGAATCTGTAAAACGTGACTGGTACGTAGTTGACGCTGAAGGCAAAACTTTAGGTCGTATCGCTACTGAAATCGCTCGCCGTCTACGCGGTAAGCATAAAGCTGAATATACTCCTCACGTAGATACTGGTGATTACATCATCGTTATTAACGCTGAGAAAGTTACTGTAACAGGTAACAAGACGACTGATAAAATGTACTATGCTCACACTGGTTTCCCAGGTGGTCTTAAGTCTATCACTTTCGATAAGCTTCAAGCTAAAAAGCCTGAAATGATCATCGAAAAAGCAGTTAAAGGTATGTTACCAAAAGGCCCTCTAGGTCGTGAAATGTACCGTAAACTAAAAGTATACGCAGGTTCAGAGCACGCACACGTTGCTCAACAGCCTCAAGTACTGGACATTTAAGGAGCATAACTCATGGCAAATCAATACTACGGTACAGGTCGTCGTAAAAGTTCAAGTGCTCGCGTATTCTTACGCCCAGGTACTGGCAACATCGTAATCAATCAACGTTCTATCGAAGAATACTTCGGTCGCGAAACTTCTCGCATGGTTGTTCGTCAGCCACTAGAGCTAGTTGAAATGACTGAAAAGTTTGACCTTTACATCACTGTTGAAGGTGGTGGTTCTACTGGTCAAGCGGGTGCTATCCGTCACGGTATTACTCGTGCGCTTATGGAGTTTGACGAGTCTCTTCGTTCTTCACTTCGTAAAGCTGGCTTCGTTACTCGCGACGCTCGTAAAGTTGAGCGTAAGAAAGTGGGTCTTAAGAAAGCACGTAAGAACACTCAATTCTCAAAACGTTAATTTTTTACGTTTACAAGAATTACAAAACCCGGGTTTATACTCGGGTTTTTTATTGCCTAAAATTCGTGTTTGTCAGAAAGTCACTATTTTTAAAAATTACTATTTAACGGTTTTGTTACGGCACCCTACATTTCTCAACATTTTCCCACAGTCACTTACAGAGAGTATGGGTATTATTTCCCGCGTTAACTTCTTACTCAACTAATCCGTATCAAGGAAGTGATATGACTTCATTTAAACCGATCTCTTTAGTCGCGCTGGCTGTGACGAGTGTATTTGCAACTAATGCTTTGGCTGAACAAGTTAAAGGCGAACAAATTGAACGCATTCAAGTAGTATCGAAGCGTTCAAGTGTACTTACTGAAATTACCGAAGATGCTGAAAAGCTGATCAATATGCCGGGTGCTTTGGGTGATCCTTTGCTTGCTGTATATGCATTGCCTGGTGTCGTAGCAGCCGGAGGCTCAATGGGTGAACCCGCTGTACGTGGCTCATCGCCAGATGATAACTATTTTGAAGTCGACTTTATGCCTGCAGGCTATATTTTCCATGACTTTGGCAGCTCGATTTTTAATAAGTATTTGGTGCAGGACTTTCGCCTTTATTCTGCGGGCTATGGCACTAGCTTTAGTGATGCAACTGGGGCGGTGTTTGACGTCACACTGCGTAACCCAAAAAATCAGGATATTAAAACCACGCTTGATTTTACTATGTTTAAAGCGGGGGTTTTTGTTGAAGGTGCAATCACCGACGATATTTCATTTTATCTGTCTGGGCGAAAAAGTACGCTTCCGTTGTTTTTCTCAGAAGGTGAGGAAATTGAAGACGAAGATGGCGAAAACACAGGCATTACAATAAACGATGCTCCCGATGACTATGATTACCAAAGCAAATTTGTTTTGGATATTAATAACAACAATGTGTTAAGTGTGTTGTTTACTGGCGCAGAAGACAGTGCCGCAGCAAGTTTTAGTGAACGCGCGGATTTATCACTTAAGAATCCTGACTTTCAAGGCGATGCAGATTTTGCGCGTTCCTTCGATAGCCAAAATGTTATTTGGGATCATTATGGTAAAGGTTATCAAGCAAAAGTGGGGGTTGGCTCGTTAACACATTCGGGTCGATTAGATTATGGGCGCAGCAAGTTAACACCCAAGGGATATTTTGAAGAAGAAAAAGAAGAGCTACTTACCTACAAAGGGCGTGTAAGTATAAATGTGGTAGGTGATGACTTACTTACATTTGATGCCGCTTATTTTGATAAAACGATAAGCTATGAATATGATACTTTTCTCTATGTCTGTACAGAATTAGATCCAGATTGCGAGCTTGCCAAAGGAGAGCGCATAGCAGGTAAACGAGAAGTCGATATTGGTAGTTACTTTATTGGCGCAAATTATCAATACACGATAACCGACTCGTTAATTGCCGACATTGGCGTACAACATCAAAAAAATGATTACAGCGATGAGTCGTTTACTCACCCGCGTTTAGGATTAACCTATCACATTAATCAAGATCAATCAGTGTGGGTTAAATATGGCAGTTACAATCGCCTGCAAGATATTGGTACGATTTTAGAAGACACAGGTAACCCCAACTTAAAGTCGCAAACAGCAAATCAGTCGGTTGTTGGTTATCAGCAGTTTTTGGCGGATGACTGGAGTTGGTCAATTGAAACCTATTACAAAACCATGGACGATTTACCTTTAGCACTGACTGCAAACGATGTGGATCAGCATTTACGTTATAGCAACGATGTAACGGGTAGAGCTTATGGTGTTGATTTACTTATTAATAAAAACAAAACCGACCGTTGGTACGGCTGGATGAGTTTAAGTTACGGTAAAAGTGAACGTACGGATGAACGCCGTAATATCACTCGAGACTACTATGCTGACACACCGCTAGTGTTTAATATGGTGTTTAATTACCAAATTAGCGAACGCTGGAATGGTGGCTTTAACTTCACAGCACGCAGTGGTCAATCTTACACACCTATTGTAGGTGTGCGTGAAAACCCTGAATTTGAGGGGAATTTTTTACCGGAATATGGCGAACCATTCTCTGAGCGTTTTGATGCTTATCACCGTTTAGATTTGCGCTTTGAACGCAAAACGGATTTCTTTGGGCTAGATGCGTTGCTGATTTTAGAAGTAATGAATTTATACGCTAAAGACAATACGGCGTATATTGACCTTGATTACGCAAAGGTGCAGTCAACCGATGACTTGATTTTGAAAGAAGAGAGCGATGACTTTGAAATGCGCCCGTCAGTTGGTTTTAGTTTCACATTTTAGTCACAAATTAGTCTAAAGCGAGGAATTTCCTCGCTTATTTCATTGGTTAATCCTCCCGCAGGTTGCTATACTCTGGCATGCATCAAATGTGGCTCGAAAAGCATAATTTAGCGACTAATTACTTTGAATTTCACGCATACTTCTACGGAGTTTTGATCTCTATCAGGACACGCTCACTCAATTTTGGGTAGGCTCTGTAAAAGCACAGAATTTTCACAGTTTTAGGCTGTGTGTTCGTGATTTCAAATAAATCGAACTAAAATACAATTTAATTGTGCTTGAAGACCGGTATAACCTTGTTTTAATCAAGGCTTTTATTTATGATCGCACCTATTTTGTAAAGTCAAAATTTAAACTGCTGTAACTGATGTTCTCAATATGGCAAGTGTTGAGAATCATAGTGGAGATGAGTGGATGAGCAATGCGCCAGTAGACAATAGCCGCCGTCGCTTTCTAACTATCGCAACTTCTGTTGTTGGTGGTGTGGGAGCTGTAGGGGCTGCTGTTCCTTTTATCGCGTCGTGGAACCCAAGTGAGAGAGCAAAATCTGCAGGCGCGCCTGTAGAAGTTGATATCTCAAAGCTTGAGCCAGGACAATTAATTCGTGTTGAGTGGCGAGGTAAGCCTGTTTGGGTTATTAATCGTACACCAAAAATGCTTGAGCAGATGAAAGCTCACGAAGGTCAACTTCGTGATCCTAATTCTGAAGAGCCACAACAACCAGAGTTCGCACAAAATGCGTACCGTTCGCAAAAAGAGAATATCTTTGTTGCTGTTGGTATTTGTACTCACTTGGGTTGTTCACCAACTTTCCTTAACGGTGGTTTTGGTGAAAAGGTTGAAGGTACTGAAGATGGTTTCTTCTGTCCTTGTCATGGTTCTAAGTTTGATATGGCTGGCCGTGTTTTCCAAGCTGTACCAGCACCATTAAACCTAGAAATCCCTCCTTACACATTTATCGATGACACCACTATTTTAGTTGGTGGAGAAGAAGGGGCTGCGTAATGTTTGCGAATATTATCGATTGGATTGATCAGCGTATTCCGATGACTCGCGTTTGGAATATGCACATTGCACAATATCCTGCGCCAAAAAACTTTAACTTCTGGTACTTCTTTGGTTCATTAGCCATGTTAGTACTTGTTAACCAAATCGTAACGGGTATTTGGTTAACAATGAACTATGTTCCTTCAGCAGAAGGCGCGTTTGCTTCAGTTGAATACATCATGCGTGATGTAGAATACGGCTGGTTACTGCGTTATTTACATTCAACGGGTGCTTCTGCATTCTTCGTTGTTGTATACCTGCACATGTTCCGTGGCATGATCTACGGTTCTTACCAAAAACCACGTGAACTACTGTGGTTATTCGGTATGTTTATCTTCTTAGCGCTAATGGCTGAAGCATTTATGGGTTACTTACTACCTTGGGGACAAATGTCTTTCTGGGGTGCTCAGGTAATTATCTCGCTATTTGGTGCTATTCCAGTGATTGGTGAAGACCTTACTCAGTGGATCCGTGGTGACTACGTAATCTCTGGTGCAACGCTTAACCGCTTCTTCGCACTACACGTAATTGCATTACCACTGGTACTTGTTATCTTAATTTTCTTACACATTATTGCACTTCACGAAGTGGGTTCAAACAACCCAGACGGTGTTGAAATTAAACGTAAGAAAGGCACTGTTGCTGAAGAAGATAAAGCTAAATTCAAGTTCCATGAATACTACACAGATAAGAAAGATATCGTTGACGCGATTCCGTTCCACCCTTACTACACAGTAAAAGATATTGTGGGTGTAACAGGTTTCTTAATCTTGTTCTGCTGGGTTGTTTTCTTTGCGCCAGAGATGGGTGGTTTCTTCCTAGAAGCGCCAAACTTTGAAGCTGCAAACCCGTTGAAGACGCCTGAGCATATTTTCCCTGTTTGGTACTTCACACCATTCTACGCAATCCTACGTGCTATCCCTGATAAGCTACTAGGTGTAATCGCGATGGGTGCATCAATTGTTGTGCTTGCGTTACTACCTTGGATTGACCGTGGTAAAGTGAAATCAATTCGTTACCGTTGTGGCTTCCACAAGTTAAACATTGCTCAGTTTGTTGTTACTTTCATCATCCTAGGTTGGGTTGGTGCGACACCACAAACAGACTTTAAAACTGTGTTATCACAAATTACGACTGTAACTTACTTTATGTTCTTCGTATTACTGTTCTTCTACAGTAAAAACGAAAAGACTAAGCCAGTGCCAGAGAGGTTAACGAAATGATGAAAAAGCTAATTATTGGTTTATTCGCTTTGTTGCCTTCACTAACAATGGCAGCAGGCCCGTCGGTTCCACTTTTAGAAGCGAATCATGATTTAACGGACAAAGCATCGTTACAACGTGGTGCTAAAACGTTCATGAACTACTGCTTAGGTTGCCACCAAATGCAGTACCAGCGTTATGAACGTACATTCCGTGATATCGGTATTCCTACTAAAGTGGGCGAAGAGCAACTTATTTTTGATGGTTCAAAAGTAGGTAGCCACATTCTTAACGCAATCGAGCAAGACGATGCTGCAAAATGGTTTGGTGCTGCGCCACCAGATCTAACATTAGTAGCACGTGTTCGTGGTGCAGATTGGATTTACACTTACCTGAAGTCTTTCTATGTTGATGAAAGTCGTCCATTTGGTGTAAACAACACTGTATTCCCATCGGTTGGTATGCCACACGTATTGCAAGAGTTGCAAGGTGTACCTACTGCGCGTTTCGAAGAGGTTGAAGAACACGGCGTTAAAGTTAAGAAAGTTGTTGAAATTACGACTGATGGTTCAGGCGAAATGAGCGATGACGAGTACGACCAAGCGGTACGTGACTTAACTAACTTCTTAGCGTATGTTGGTGAACCAACACGTTTACAGTCAGAAGCGATTGGTTATAAGGTATTAGGTTTCCTAGTAATCCTGTTTATCCTAGCGTTCTTACTGAAGAAAGAATACTGGAGAGATGTGCATTAATTTGCACACTTTTTAGCACAAAATTTGTAATAGGGGCTTAAGCCCCTATTGCTGTTTTTAATATACTGGAGGAAAGCATGGCTGTAGCTGCCAATAAGCGCCCTGTGATGACACTGTTTTCTGGTGAAAACTGTATGTATAGCCACCAAGTGCGTATCGTACTTGCAGAGAAAGGCGTAAGTGTTGATATTCACCTAGCAGAAAAGGACAATTTGCCAGAAGCGTTACATGAAATTAACCCTTACGGCACTGTACCAACATTGATCGATCGTGAGCTTGGTTTATACGAAGCAAACATCATCATGGAATACCTTGACGAGCGTTTTCCTCACCCACCACTAATGCCTGTATACCCAGTTATGCGTGGTCGCAGCCGTTTAATGATGCACCGCATCGAAAACGACTGGTATAGCCTTGCTAAGAAAATTGAAGCAGGTGTTGATGTTGACGCGTCACGTCGTGAGTTAACTGAAGGTTTATTAGCGATTGCACCTATTTTTGGTGAAGCGCCTTACTTTATGAGCGAAGAGTTCAGCTTAATTGATTGTTACCTAGCACCACTACTATGGCGCTTACCTGAGTTCGGCATTGAACTTACAGGTCAAGGTAGCAAAGAGCTTAAAGACTACATGATGCGTTTATTTGAGCGTGAGTCGTTCCAAGCATCATTAACTGAAGCTGAGCGCGAGATTCGACTTTAATGACTTCTAATCGCCCTTATTTACTGAGAGCTTTCTTTGATTGGATTGTAGACAATCAATGTACACCGCATTTAGTGGTGAATGCTGAATTTCCAAATGTTACTGTGCCAATGCAGTTTGTGCAAGACGGACAAATTGTGTTGAACATCAACCCAAGTGCGGTTGCACAGTTTCATATGGATAATCATGAAGTAAGCTTTAATGCACGTTTTGGTGGTCAGCCAATGCGTGTGGTGGTACCAATTGGCGCCGTACTTGCTATTTACGCAAGAGAAAATGGCGAAGGTACAGTGTTTACCCCTGAAGACTTTTCAGAATATGAAGAACCAGCAGAGGTTGAATCACAAGAAACACCATCTGAGGGTGATGGTAATGATGAACCACCGAAAAAGCGTGGTTCTCATTTAAAAGTGGTTAAGTAATCGCAAAAACCGGCAATAGCCGGTTTTTTTATAACCTGCGATTTTTACAACCTACGATATTGCTATCTTGTAACAATCTCTGGAAACATCACTAATAAACCAAGCATCAGCAACATAATCAAAAAATACGGTAAGCAGGCTTTTGCCAGCTGAGCCAAAGAGGCATTGGTGAGTGACTTTAAAACAAACAAGTTAAAGCCAATTGGCGGCGTGATTTGCGATATTTCTACCACCACAACCAAGTAAATACCAAACCAAATGAGATCGATGCCAGCTAGCTCTACAATAGGTAAGAGTATGGCTGCGGTCAGCACAATAATCGAAATACCATCTAAAAATAACCCTAATAAGATAAACGCTAAGGTTAAATAGATTAGCAGTTGATAGTTACTAAGTTCTAGGCTGGCTATCCAAGTGGCAAGCGTTGCGGGTAATTGCAAAAAGCCCATTGCGATGGTAACAAAACTCGCACCGAGTAAAATCAGTAATATCATAGCTGTGGTCATCGCCGCATCTACTAAGCTTTGCTTAACCAGCTCTAGCGTCAGTCGTTTTTTTGCTTTAATTAAAATAAAACTACCCAGGATACCTAACACTGCCGACTCACTAGGTGTTGCAAAGCCGAAGTAGATGGCTGCAATAACAAATGTGATTAACAAGATAATTGGAAGTAACGTTAATGGATTACCTGAGCTTGCAAGGAGTTGGCTTTTATCTACCGGTTTTAAGTAGCCGCGAATCGCAATATAGGTGGAAAACAGCGCTAATAAAATTAACCCGGGCAGAATGCCGGCAATGAATAGGTCTGCAATGGAAATATCCGCAGCAACGCCATATACAATCAAAATAATCGATGGTGGAATTAGCAGTCCAAGAGTAGCAGAGCCAGCGAGCGAGCCATAAATATCTTGCTCGTTATAACCGCGTTTTTTTAGCTCTGGAATAGTCATACGGCCAATGGTTGCGGCTGTCGCGGCAGAAGAGCCTGAGAGCGCAGCAAAAATACCAGAACCAAACACGTTAATGTGCAAGTGTCCGCCCGGTAACTTTGCCAGTATAGGGCTTAAACCATTAAATAAGTCATCGGCTACTTTGGCTTTATATAACAGTTCGCCCATCCAAATAAATAGCGGTAAAGCGATTAATGACCACGGTGTTAAATGCGCAAATGCAGTGCCTGCAAATATCAGGTCGATAGCCGAATTGTTATTAATAATAAGTGCTACCAAAGCAACGCCAATTAAACTAAAACCAATCCATACGCCTGTTAGCAGTAAAAGGGCAAAAATAACCGCCAAAATAGCGCTAAGGCTAACTATGTCCACGTAATACCTCCAATCCCTTAAATGCAATGGTAATAGTTGTTACGCAGCTGGCATAGGCCATAATAGCTTGAATGGGCCATTCTAAAATAGCAATCTCACCGCTCGATACTTCATGAAAATGATAAGAGTCGAGCGTTAGCTGAATACATGCATAGCTAATAAAGGTGCAAATTAAGGTCGCTGTTAAATAGCTAACCACTTGGGCGAAATGGCTGAGATTGGGGTTGTCGAATTCAAACACCAGAGCCACACGAATATGTTTCTCTTGTTCAAAGCTATAGCCTAGCGCCAAGAAAAAGCTGCTGATTAGCAAATATCCGCATATCTCATTGAGTGACGGAATGTACAAATTAAACAAACGTAATACGATTTGGCTGAGCACTAACAAAAAAATCGCAACGATGAGTAAAATGCTCACTTTCATGTTCAACGCATTTAATTTATTGAGCATTTTGTTGCTCCTTAAATTTTTGCAGTACGTGCAACTCGCTTTGCGTTGCATTGAGTGCCCATTCTTGCTCCATGTTAGCGCCAACAATTTTTAAACTCTGCGATAAACTATCGCTCACAGGCGAAATAATCATGCCGTTATCCGCTAATAGCTTAGTCATCTGTGTGGTTTGCTGCTCAGCTTGTTGCCACGCGCGCTGCTGATACTTGTTCACGATTTGTTTCAGTTTCTGTTTTTGCGTTGGGGTTAAAGATTGATACAAGGCATGGTTCATTAACACCATATTTTTTGGGATCCATGCATTGATTGGTGTGTAATAGCGACTAAATTGCCATGCTCTGCTCGAAACTCCCGTCGCTGGCGAGGTGATCATTGCTTCAATCATGCCGGTGGCAAATGCCTGTGCAATCTCAGCGCTTGAAACGGCGGTTGGGATCATTTTAAGGTGGTTTGCTAATTTTGCTGTCATTGCGCTATAGCTTCTAACCTTAAGGCCACTTAGGTCGTTTGCAGTTTTGATTGCTTTACTAGTAAATAAACCCTGTGGCGGCCAAGGGTTGGTAAATAACAGATGTAATCCGTGCTCGGCAAATTGGCTACGTAATTCAACGGCTTGTTGGTTAGCTAGTTGTTGAGCGCTGCTAAAATTTGTGGCTAAAAACGGTAAGTTGTCGAGTTGATAGATAGCGGCGTGATTGCTCAAACGAGCGATAAATATTTCACCAAGTTGTATTTGGTTTGTGCGCAGTGCGCGGTAAATTTCATTGTGCTTATAAAGGCTTTCACCGCTATGAAAAACAATGTTAAGCCCTAACTCTCGATTTACTTCATCAGCAAATGCCTTGGTGATTTGGGTAACATAAACACGTTCGCTATAGGGTGTAGCAAAATGCTGCTTGGCGTGTAGAGTGAATACTGCAAATAGCAGTAACAGTAAAATTAAATAATGGCGCATGTTTTTATTCTTATTTTTATAATAAAAAAGGCGCTAACTGCGCCTTAAAGGTATTCGAATACTTTTATTACTTTTTCGACTCCCGAAACATGACGGGCAACGTCGGCTGCTAAATTAGCTTCTTGTTCGGTAACGAGTCCCATTAAAAAGACTTCCCCGTTTTCGGTAATTACCTTGATATCATTAGCACTGACACTTTCTTCTGATACCAACATGGTTTTTACCTTTGAAGTTAGCCAAGTATCGTGTGTTTTAGTGCTAACACCTGTGATATTACCTATGCGAATTTGATTATGGATTTTTTCAACGCCACGTATTGGTTTTACAATCGCTTCGGCTTTAGCGCGCATTTCTGTAGTTGGTGTTTGGCCAATCAGTAATACGCGGCCATTTAAGCTCACCACAATAATATTGCTAAATTTTGCTAACTGCTCGTCGTCTTTTAAGGCCAGCGTGGCTTTGATCTCAAGGTTGTTATCATCAATCTGTGTGCCAAGCGTGCGGCGATCGGTTGCTGATGTTACTGCGCCTGCAGTACCAGCGACTATGGCAGCGCTACACCCTTGTAAAAGAACAATAGATGCAACAACAGCTAATTTAAATTTCATTAACTATCATCCTGTGGAAAAAGGGTTAAATCGATAAGCTCACTTAAGCAATGGATATTAAACAAGTGAGATTCGATAATTCGGCTTGGTCTTTTTGAGGGCACGCGTATTTCAACATCGTTTGGCCCTAATAGTCCTGCCAGCTCGCCGCCATCATCACCACTTAATACAATTACTTGCATATCTTTGGTTAGAGCAGCTTCAACGGCGCTGATCACTTCTTTCTCGTTACCGGTTACCGTGATCACCACAAGCAAGTCACCGCTTTGTCCGTAGGCACGTACTTGGCGTGAAAAGCTTTCGTTGGCATCGGTTGTGGCATAGCTCGACAGATGTGTTAATTCGTTGCTTAATGCAATCGCTGGCAAGCACGGGCGCTCAGTTTCATAAAAATTAACCAGCAAATTGGCAAAATGCGCTGCTAACATATGATTATTGCTGCCACCGCAACACAGTACTTTATTGCCATTAATTAGGCTTTGCACTATGGTAAATGCCGCAGCTTCTAAAGCGCTAGGTAATGCTTCACCAGCGGCAATTTGAGCTTGAATGCTTTCTGTGTATATTTCTTTAACGAGTTCTTGCATACTAAAATGCGCTTTTAATCCAAGTAAATTGTTCTGAGTTCTGCCCGCTTATTGCGACATAGTCGACTCTATATGGACAATCCTCTAGCCTATTTTGTTTCAAATAATAAAACAAGGTGCGTGTTAGTTTTTGCTGTTTAGCGTGCGATAACGCGTTAATTGCACCGCCAAACGCCTCTGACTTACGGTATTTAACTTCAACAAACACTAAAGTGTTACCGTCTTTCATTATCAAGTCGAGTTCACCGTAACGGCAATTATAATTACGTGTTACCGGTGTTAAACCTTGTTTCTTTAAATATTGCTCAGCTTGCAGTTCGAAAAAGTTTCCCTTTTCTTTACTGTTTTTAAATAACTTAGAGGTCCATCCCATGCTATTCCTTTTGCCTTACAAAGCCGCGTCCTGCGTTTCTTGTTGGTGATTTTTAATAAACAACGGCGTTGGTTTTTGCGACTTAATATCGAGCGTTACGATTTGTTTTTCTCGATATTGTGCCCACTTTAATGCGCGTTCAATGTCGCCATCTTGATTTACTGTTAGATCACCTGTTAGGCCTGTTAATGTTTTGCCTGGTACCATTTGTAGTTGGCGCAATTGCGGAATTAACTTAACCGCATCAAAACCCATGGCAAACAACTGTTGCTCTAAAGTTGTATGCTCAGGCCAGATTTGATCAAATTCACTGCGTAAAGACTGTTGTTCGCCTGTTAATGGCAGCATCCACGGAATTTCTGAAAAATACAAACCGGCTAAGTCTTTTTTGTCGGTTTTATCAGATTTAATATCGTGGCTACGCGAGCTGGCAAAAATAGGAATGCGCTTAGCAAACGTTGAAATATTCACATCAAAAGACGGTTTCAGCAGTCGCGTTTGCGCGGCATCGGCAATAATATAAATCGCATCAATGTCACGGCGAGAGCGCGTTTCTTCATGCAGCTTGCCTCTGAACATTAGACTGATTTCTCTAATACGCTGCTTACTCTTATCGACTTCAAGTAGCTCTTGCACCAGCTTTTGCATATCACGCTTGTTTGCATAAAAACCTACTTCCGGCTCATTATCAGAAAACTCCAACCACTGGTTGGTGAAATGGTTGGCTAATCGTTTACCTAAACGGTTGCCTGGTGCAATGACAAGTGGCTTGTTAAACTCTTTATTTACAAAGTGATAAACTGCTTGGGTTACTTCATGCTCAGGATTAAGTGCAAAGGCAAAGTGATCAATCGACTCAAGTGCCTGTGGTGTGGTGTTAAGATACATTGTAGGATAAGCATCGAGCGTGCCCGCTTGTTGTAACTTATCAATATTTTCTTTTAAAAGTGGGCCAATAACAAAATCAGGCGCGAGTTCATTTAGTTGCTCTGCAATTTGTTCTGCGCTCAATGCTGAATTAATAAAGTGCAATTCTCGGTCAGGGTGTTTTTCTGATGCCGCTAAAATGCCCGCCTTTAATGATTGCGATAATGCTTTTTGCTTACTTTGATTGCTTGGCAAAATAATTGCGATGCGGTTCACATTAATTGGTTGCACATCGATAATCTGCTGCATGTTATCAGGTAGAGCAAAGCTTGCCGGGTGATTTGAATAGGCATAATTCCACTTATTTAGCGCGGCTTGTAATGAGGTCGCATCGCCAATATAAAGCTGGGTATAAAGTGCCAAGCTAACCCATCCTCGTTGAATACTGCTACCTGAGTTAAGTGCTTCAAGCTGTTTAATTGAAAGTTGGTTTAAAACCTGCCAAAGTGCTTTATTTACTTTGTCGGCCTTAAAATCGTGTTTATTTGCGGTTTCTGACGCGCGAATTAAATACGGTGCCGCCTGATGAGGTAAGGCTTGAGCTGAGTATATATTGCCGTAAATTTCTTGGTGTAGAAAAAAATGCATTGGGGATGTGAGTTTGGCATTGAGCGACTCAAGCGTTTTTAATGCCGTGTGATAATCTTTTTGCTGGGTGTAAGCAAAGGCAATATAAAGCTGATTACGCACACTATCTGGGCCACCCGATTCGATTAGTTGTTCGCAAATGGTAATAACAAGCTGCCAGTTTTGCTCTTCAATTGCACGGTCGCGTGCAGTATAAAGTAACTGAATCTTATCAAAATCTCGTTTAGATAAGGCTTTTTGATATAAATCTTGTGCGCTGAGATCTACCTCAACAGCGGGTTTGGCTTTTACCGTTTCAACAACCGGTGTTTTTTCGGTTGTACTACACGCTGATAACAAGGAAAATATAGCTGTTAACCCTAATAGTTTTAGTCGCACGCTGATCTCAGTATTTTTCTATCCAATTAGGTCATATATTACAAACTGTTGTAGGAGAGCTCAATGGCAAATAGCCAGAAACCAACCGATTTAGGAACATCAAATCACCAAAGCGCTAAAGGGCAGTTATTTGTAGTAGCAACACCCATTGGTAATTTAGAGGATATTACGCAACGAGCACTCAGTGTTTTATCAAGCGTTGACATTATTGCAGCAGAAGACACGCGCCATACCAACAAGCTATTAAGCCACTTTTCAATTAAAGCAAAAGTGATTGCGGTACATGATCATAATGAAAAGCAAAAAGCGAGCGAGCTACTAGATTGGTTGGAGCAAGGATTAAATGTGGCGCTTGTATCGGATGCAGGCACGCCGCTGATTAGCGATCCTGGTTATGCCGTGGTTAATTTATGTCGTGAAAAAGGCGCAACAGTAAGCCCAATTCCAGGAGCATGTGCTGCAATTGCTGCGGTTTCATGTGCTGGCCTAGCGACAGATCGCTTTCAATTTATTGGTTTTACACCAGCTAAAAGCAAAGCGCGCCAAGAGTTCTTTATTGATGCGTACAATTCAGGCATGACAAGCATTATGTACGAAAGTACACACCGTATTATGGCCAGCTTAGATGACTTAAAACTCGCGCTTGGTGATGAGCAAAAAGTGGTGTTGGCAAAAGAGTTAACGAAGAGCTTTGAAACTTTCTTTAGTGGTACTGTGGTGGAATTAATCGATTTCTTAACGGAAGACACTGCACGTCAGAAAGGTGAAATTGTGTTAATGTTGCCTGGAAAACAAGCGGATAAAAATGCAATACCACCTGAAGCAATAAAACTGATTCAATTGCTACAAGCAGAAATGCCACTGAAAAAGGCTTGTGGTATTGCCGCAGACTATTTAGATTTAAAGAAAAACGCGCTGTATAAAGCAATGCTCGAACTGGAGTAAAAAAACACATATTCACATGTAAAGCGCATTAACTGTGCGCTTTTAAATATTAAACAGCAATAGATTAAGGAAGATAGATGTTTAAAAAAGCACTCGCATATTCATGTGCACTCTTACCATTGGTTGCAATGGCCAGCTCAGATGGCTTCGTCGTGGCAAAAAATGAGAGCGCCGAAACCCTTAGCAGTGCGCAATACGCGTATATACCTACTGTAATAATGATGGACAATGAAGGTAAACAATCCGTTGAAATTACAGGTCAATATAAGTCTTATGTTCAAGAACAAATAAGTCAGCCTAGCATCAGTTACTCGCATTACCTTGAAGAATTAGCAAATAACCTAATTGCAGACGGTTTTACAATTGCCACAAAATGCCTTACAGATTGCAGTACAAAATCTTACCGGAAAACCGTTGAAAACAGCTTTCGCTATAAAAATATTTACCAAATAGGTTATACAGGTGTCAGAAAAAATCGCTTTGGTTACCTTTCGGCGATAAAAGGAGAGGAGGGCAGTCGCCAAGCGATACAAGTGTTTGTACAAAATGATTATCGAGATGCATTAATGTATGCCTATGAACAGATTGTTGAAACGAAAATGCCAGATATTGGTGTATCTGTGGATAATAACTTTAAAATCAAACCATTCGATTTTTCGAGTTTAAAGGCACCAGAAGATGATGCTAGAGGCAGTGCTGACCATCCAATGATAGAGCGCTTCCCTGGCAGTTATATTGTTCATTCAGCGGTTAATGATTTTGAGTCATACCCTTTAATAATTGGCCCGTATAAAAAGTCGATACCGACTAAAAAAGTAAATGGTAAAGTTACTACGATTAACTACCGTATTAACAAGAAGGTTGGCCCCTACGCCGTGCATCAGAATTACATTAATGCATTACAAAAAGCAGGGTTTAACTTAATTTATGAGTGCAGTGCAGTAGATTGCGGTAACTATATTCTCCGCGATAACCTTCAAAACACAATTCATGCCAAGAATCACCGCTCAGACATTTATAATATAACCCGCAAGAGTCATTATTATTTATTCAGTGCTGAGAAAGTGACACCTCAAGGTAAGATCTACGCAACCATTTATAATCTGCAGTACAGTGGTAAATACGATGTAGAAATGGTGGTTGATATTATTGAAGAACGTGCAATGAGCCAAGTTGCACTTAATATTGATAGCGATACCCTAAGCAAGCAAATTCAAGCGACAGGCAGTGTGTCTTTGTATGGCATCGAATTTGATTTTGATAAGCACACACTAAAAGCTAGTTCAGATAAGCAACTAGCAGAAATTGCAGACTTTTTGAAAAACTCGAAGCAAGTATCTTTATATGTGGTGGGACACACAGATAACAAAGGGCAATATGGTTACAATCATGATTTGTCTAAACGCCGTGCTGCAGAGGTGGTTAATACGCTGGTATCAAACTACAAAATTGATAAGCAGCGTTTGACGCCTGTAGGTGTAGGCCCAGTTGCACCAAAAGCAGCAAACGATACCGAGTCGAATATGCAGCAAAATAGACGTGTTGAACTAGTTTTAAAATCGCCGCAGTTTCTTTGATTTAAGATGAATGGTTTTGCGGGGGCGCTAATAAAACTAGCCGCAGACGTTAAAATCCGTATAATGGCGCCCTGAGTCAGCCAGATAATCGCTGCTTTATCGTTGTATCTTCGGATATACGGGTAAAGGGGAGGAAAGTCCGGGCTCCACAGGGCAGGGTGCCAGCTAACGGCTGGGAGGCGCGAGCCTACGACAAGTGCAGCAGAGAGAAGACCGCCAACTTCGGTTGGTAAGGGTGAAAGGGTGCGGTAAGAGCGCACCGGGCCACTGGTAACAGTTGGTTGCAAGGTAAACTCCACCCGGAGCAAGACCAAATAGGGTTCCTTATGGTGTGGCCCACATCGGAACCGGGTAGGTTGCTTGAGCTTAAGAGTGATTTTAAGCCTAGACGAATGATTATCCACGACAGAACCCGGCTTATAGGCTGACTCAACAAATACAATAAAAAAGCCCAAGCGTTTTAGCTTGGGCTTTTTTATGTGTGGAATTAACCACTAGCGCTTAATAATTTCAGCGCGGTGTGGTGCGAGCTTTGCAAGTACTTGGTTTTGAACTGGGTAGCTTATGTTGTTGTCTTCCATTGCTTTTACCAATAGCTCGACAATGCGGTTAAAGTCGGCTTCATTAATATTCATGCCGGTGTGAATGTCGACCATATTATCGCCTTTATATTCACAAGGTCCGCCTATGACATCACATAAGTGCGTAATAAACCCAGCACGGAAGTGGCTTACGCTGGCTTTTGCAAAGTAATGAAATATTTGTTCATCATTAGCGATGTGTTGAATAAAACTATCAACAATATTTTCCAGCCCTTGTTCGCCTTTTAATTGGCTATAGAGTGTTTGATTTGCGTTATTGGCGGCACATGCTGTTAGTAGGACTGCAGTAAGAAAAAGTGTTAAGAGCTTAGCCATTAATAATACCCCGTGAGAGAAAGATACCAGCCACGTTGCTTTTCGATACCCGCAATCGTGCCTAAATTGATATAGGCCGCGGTAACGCTAATGTGTTTGTTAGGAAACCAAGCGACAAACACATCATGCCAATCATCTTCTTTTAGCCCCAAGTTGTCAGGCTTTTGCCGATACTCAGTGCCAATGGCAAGGTGTTTGTTGACTAAAATGGCCGCGGAGGCTTCAAACTGAATGTGGCTTTTTTGTTGTGGTCCGCCAAAGCCAAGTAACCCGATTTCATTTGCGTGTGTGTGTCTAACGGTGGCGTTCCATAACAGGTTATAGCCGGCGACCGCGCCTAAATATAGTTTGCTTGCGGCAAGGTAAAAGTCAGTAGCAGAATCATCTTTTGCACCTAGGGCAAAGGCGATATCTGCTGTCTCGAGTCGCTTGTGTTGTATACCAAGCGATATTTGAGGGTAGCGACTGTAAACAAGGTCGCCGTAGAGTTTCACTTTCGCGCCATAAATTGATTGCTCGAGTGTTGTTGCAAGCGGTAGAACATCAAAGCGCTGTGCTGTGTAAGAGAGCTCAATACGGTCATACAAGTTACCTTGTACGCCACAAGTACTTAATTCAAAGTCATCAACATTTGCCTGTGTGCAATATCCCGAAATCGACATTTCATCTTCGCTTGCGTAGCCCGCGAGTTGCGCCCATGGCACTAAGCCGCCGCCAGCGGCCCCTTCAATTTGTGAAACGCCCGGCGTTGCCAGCAATTTACCATTGCCATAACAACTCGTGGTAATCAGCAATAATAAAAAACTAATGATTTTTGACATAGTGTGCATACCATTCGCTAAGCTGCTCCGCCTTTTGCGGTTTAGCTAAGTAGTAACCTTGAATATAGTCGCAGTTAAACTGTGTTAATAAATCTAAACTTGGTTGATTTTCAACCCCTTCGGCAACTACACGCAGCCCTAGTTTGTGGCCAAGCGTAATAGTTGATTCGACAATATCTTGATCTTGTGAAGACTCATTAAGTTTAAGGATAAAACACTTATCGATTTTTAATTCATCAACAGGTAAGTTTTTTAATTTGGCAAGTGATGATTGTCCGATACCGTAGTCATCAACTGAGATTTCAAAACCGAGTGATTTTAAATGGGTTAATTTGGCGATGACTAATGCTTCGTTTTCGGCAATGTCGCGCTCGGTTAGCTCTAAGATTATATTTGAAGGATCAACACAATAATACGTTGTTGTTTCTAATAAAAAGTGCACAAATTGCTCATGCTGAATATCTTGCGCAGAAAGGTTGACCGATACATTAAAGTACAGCCCTTGCTGGTTCCAAATTTGTATTTGATGCGCGGCTTGGCGAATAACCCACTGGGTTAAGGTTACAATAAGGCCTGATTGTTCGGCGAGCGCAATGAACATTTCGGGATTTACAAATTCATTGTTTTTATCGACCCAACGAATAAGCGCTTCGGCTTTATCTACTTGTTTTGTTTTTAAGTTGAGCTTAGGTTGATAGGTTAAAAATAAATTTCCAGTATCTTGCTCTAAAGCGAGTTTTAACTCTTCAATTAAATTCAATTTGTATAGGTAAGCTTCATCGTCACCGTTTTGGTAAAATTGCAACGTATTATTACTTTTAACTGCATTTGCTGCGGCCATTGAGGCGCGACGAATTAGCTTTTCGCCATCGTTACCGTGCTCAAGAGAGTTTGCAATGCCGTAATAAATTTGCAGTGATAAATCGATGCCATCTAAATAAAAAGGACGCTCTAATTCATTGCGTAGTTGAGAAATAAGGCCTTTAATTTGCTGTTCATCTGAAATGGTTATCGCAACAATAAACTCATCAGCGTTGGGGCGCGAAAGCAAGCAATGTTTAGGTGTTTGGCTTTGTTTATGAAAGTTGCCAAGCCTTAGCGCAATTTCTTTTAAAATAACATCACCATTGGTAATGCCAATAGTGTCGTTAAGTGCTTTAAAGCCTTTAACATTTAGGTTTATTAATACGATTTGCAGGTTTAGCTTAAGCAATGCATCAATATCATTGATTATTTTGTAGCGGTTGTATAAGCCAGTCAGTAAATCGCGCTCAGCTTGGTAGGTAATTTTTTCTTCACGTTGTTTAATCGCGCTGCTCATCAGGGAAAAGCCACCATAAAGCTTCTCTAGCTCTTTAGGAAAGCGATTATTTAACTGAGGTACTAGAAAGTTACCATCACTAATGTTTTTAGTGATGTTCATTAATTTATCAAGTGGTTGTGTAATACGTTTCGATAAAATGCGCGATAAACTAATGGCAATAAATAAAATAAATAAAATAGCCAGTACCGTGGCGATAATAAGTCGGTTTATATCGCGATGTAACGGATCAAGTGAAGCAGAGAGCACGGCAGAAATATTGTTAGCGGTTGTAATTTCTATTGGTTGATGAAAAAACGACGCAGACGATAACAGTAAGCTGGTACCTGTTAAATTCGCACCAAAAACATTTTCATTGGCTAGTACATCTTTTGTTAAGCTGGACTGAATAATGTGTTTATTGGCTAAAAATGTAATATCCAACGATAGTAATTCACGTAATTGCGATAAGGTATTTTGATCAATGCGAAAACCAATTATTGCATAGGCAATGGTGCGTGGCGCTTTTACCGGAGCGAGTATAATTTGATAGATACTGTCGTTAATTGCGAGCATTTGCGCGTTAACCGCTTTTAGCGGAAGTGCATTAAGGTGTTTACGAAGTTGCGCTAAAGAATATGAATTATTGTTGCTGGCAATAAACTCGCCGTTTAGATCAATTAACACCATAAGATCAGCTTTAATACGCTGACCATGATTAAGCAGCGCGCTTTGCAGTGTTTTGGTGTCTTGGGTCGCAACAGCTTGTTTAAAACCAAAATCGGCAGTTAGCACGTTGGCCGATGTAATCAGCACTTGCTCTTGTTGTTTAAGGTTTTGCTTGAGTACATTCTGTGCAAAATACACCTGTTGTTGTAATTGCTGTTCGACATAGCTTGCCGTGGTTAGCCAGTAATTAATGGTTAGCAACAAGGTTGTCATAATAATAAGGCTGGCAGCTAGCCATGTAATTTGCGCCCGCAGGCTAAGTTTAATTAGCTGTTTTAAAAACATCTTGGAAGCTACCTGTTGCTTTTGCAGGTGAAACTGTTAACGCCAACTTTATAGCCCCTTTTGTTTGCTTCAGCTTGGTAAGATCAACCACTTGTTTATGATTTACCCCCTTAGCGTTTCTCGGATGCCAAAGCCAAGCTTTTTTTATTTCAGAGGGTGCTAAATCAATTATTGCTTCGCCTTTAGTACCCGATATATAAGTACGATTATTGTTGTGCACATAAATATATCCCACCATCGCATCATGGATATTGCACCCAAGTACGACTACGCCTGTGTTTTCAAACATGATGGGTGATTTTGGCTGACCCGCATAGAGTTTTAATTCAAACGGTTTAGCCTTAGAAAAAGAATAGACATGATGACGAATATCATCACTATTAGGAAAGCTAACATAGCTATTTATTGGCACAGCGAGTACATGTGGATCGAATGTTTTATTGACTTGATCCATAACCAGAGTTTTTTTTGAGTTTGACTGTGGTGCTGGAGCTAAAACTTCAACTTCGATAATGGCATGTTCTAGTGCTTGGTCATTTTGATCTGTGATTTGCAATGAAATAGCAGCACTTACGTGAAACGAAAACAGTAAAGTGCTTGCTAAAAAGCTGTGTTTTAGCAAAGCTGGCAAGTGAGGTTTCTCATCAAAAGTGGCATACAAATAATACTAGTAAGGCAAACCGAACGCGTCCAACAAATATCTAAAAAATCAATATTTTTAAAGCGTTAGTAATAGCTTTGCTGTGTCATGATAATGCATGACACAGCTATTTTTTGCGGTTAGGCGTGAATATTACCGTTATCGACTGCGCATTTATCTAAGCGACCGCTGTAACGCGTTACCACTAGGGCGAGCGCAGAAATTAGTGCGCCAATCCATGCGGTATCTTGCAATGTCAGTTGTTCCACAATAACGCCTCCTAAAATAGATCCCAAAGCAATGCCAATATTGAACGCTGCAATATTAAGACCCGATGCAACATCCACAGCATTTGGGGTAAACTTTTCGGCAAGCTTAACGACATAAACTTGTAATCCGGGTACATTACCAAATGCAAAAGCGCCCCAAACCAATACCGTAAATACGGCACCTATTTTCGATGTCATGGTAAACGTTAGAGCAAGTAAAATCAGTGTTAAGGCGCTAAAAATTATGGTTAACGCATTAATTGGTCCTTTTTTATCGGCGAGTTTTCCACCGTAAATATTTCCGACAGCAACCGATACGCCATATACCAGCATGATCAAGCCGATCGCATTTGCTGAAAAGCCACTTTCACTTTGTAAAATTGGAGCAAGGTAGGTAAATGCGGTAAAAGTGCCGCCATACCCTAAAATAGTCATTAAATACACTAACAACAATCGAGGTTGTACTAACACTTGAGCTTGCTCTTTTAAACGAGCAGGGCGGTTTTGTTTAAGATTTTTAGGTACCAGCAATGCGCTGCCAATAAGCGCGATTACGCCTAATGCAGAGACTACTAAAAAGGTTGCTCGCCAGCCAAAGTGTTGTCCTATCCAAGTGCCAAGTGGTACGCCTGTAACTAACGCTACCGTTAATCCGGTGAACATAATAGCTATGGCGCTGGCTGCTTTTTCTTTACTTACCAAGCTGGTGGCGATGGTCGAGCCAATAGAAAAGAACACTCCATGTGCAAGGCCTGTTAATATTCGAGCGATTATTAAACTTTCATAGCTAGGTGTTTGCCACGCCAGCAAATTACCCACAACAAATAATGCCATTAAGCTAAGTAGCAAATATTTTCTATTCCATCGCCCTGTTAAGGCGGTTAAAACAGGCGCTCCAATTGCTACGCCAAATGCATAAAGGCTAACCAATAACCCTGCACTGGGTAAGCTAACCTGCAAATCGTTGGCAATGGTGGGCACGAGCCCGACAATCACAAATTCAGTTGTGCCTATAGCAAAGGCACTTAGCGTTAACGCAAATAATGCTAACGGCATAAAGTTTCCTATTTTAGTTATCTACTAATGAGAGGACTATTGTGAGTATTAATTTATTTGCAAAAAATGGCGGTAGTGACAAAATACTTTTGTTAAAATTGAAAAGGTGGGTGTATGTCTGTTTCTGCTAAAACTGAAGATTTAGAAGCATTTATAACTGTGGTTGATAGCGGTAGCTTTTCTACTGCAGCAAACTTGCTTAATTTACAAGTCGCTAAAGTCTCTCGGGCGGTCACGCGTTTAGAACGAACTCTTGACGTAACCTTACTCAATCGCACCACAAGGCGATTAGAACTGACTGAAGAAGGGGCGTTTTTTTTGCGCCATGCGCGTGATGGCCTTAATGTTTTGGCAAAAGGCGAAGAAGCCTTGCGTTTACTAAAACGTTCACCGTCAGGAAAGTTGCGAGTTGATGCTGCCAGCCCGTTTGTGTTACATCAAATTGCACCGCTAATAAACGAATTTAGTGAGCTGTATCCAGATATTCAGTTAGAGCTTACTAGCCACGACAGCATTATTGATTTACTCGAACATAAAACAGATATTGCGATTCGTATTGGTGAGTTAAGCGATTCAAACTTACATGCGCGTTTACTGGGAAAAAGTAAATTACATATTGTGGCAAGCCCTAAATATTTAGCTAACGTAACGCTTGAAAACGGGCAGTTCGTTCCCCAAAACCATCGTTTAATTGGTTTTAGTGACGCGCCCCATTTAAATAATTGGCCACTTAAAAAGCCACAAAAGCTGGATTTTGCAATTAGTGCTTCCAGCGGCGAAACGGTGCGACAATTGTGTATTGCAGGGCAGGGGTTAGCGTTGCTTTCTCACTTTATGATTAAAGATGATTTAGCTGAGGGCCGTTTAGTGAGTGTATTTCACGATCAAATTGTATCGCCCAACAAACGCGAGAGCGTTCAGGCGGTGTATTATCGCAATAGTGCGGTATCGTCGCGGATCTCGGTATTTCTTGACTTTATTTCGGCGCGGCTAAGTTTATAAAAGTAAAATCAACCTTTGGAATTTACATTCGAAGTGCAGCACATTAAACTTATTAAATGAGATTAAAAATCATTTTGGTTAGCTGTTGCAGTGATGAACATATTGCTCATTGAAGACGATAAAACGTTAAGTTGTTATCTCAAAGACATGTTAGTTAAATCGGGTTATCAAGTAGAGCAATGCTTTGATGGTGAAAGAGGCTTAATGTGCGCCCGTGAACATCGCCATCACTTAATCTTGCTGGATAAAATGCTGCCTAAACTGGATGGTGTTACATTATTAAAATCATTACGCGAGTTTAGCCAAGTTCCTGTGATTATGGTGTCTGCTCAAGGTGCTGAAGAAGAGCGCATCATTGGCTTATCGCATGGCGCTGATGACTATGTTGCAAAACCATTCAATGCTAAAGAATTGTTGTTGAGGGTTGAGAGCTTATTACGCAGAAGCCAAGCGAATAGTTTTACTAACGTGGAATCCGAAATTAGCATCGATGGTTTGACTATTAACGCATCTTCTCAGCAAATCCAAGTGGATGGAAAACCACTCGAATTTACGCCAATTCAATTTAAATTATTATGGCAGCTGATCTCTAAACCAAATATTGTGATCGATAAATCAGAGCTGTACCAATCCGTGCTTAACAGGCAATTAGGTGCGTACGATCGCAGTTTAGATATGCATTTAAGCCGTGTTAGGCGCAAGTTATCACAAGCAAATTGGCAAGGAGAGCGCTTGCAAACGGTTCATGGAAAAGGGTATTGCTTTAAATGAAGCGTACCTTGTTATGGAAACTGTGTTTTATATTGGCTACAGGGCTGGTTAGCTTTTTTTATTTTTTACACATAGTTACGATAAAAACCGAAGAAGGCATGAGCTTCATCGCAGAGCAGCATCGCAACCAACTTAATGCGTGGGGAAGGCAGGCCGAAACACTATACTTAAAAGAGAATAAAGCTGCACTTCAAGCTTGGCTTGAAACACTCAAACGGCAAGAGAAAACATATGTGTCGATAGCGAGCTTTGAGGCATTACATATTGCAGGTGATACGTTAGATAAGAATATTGTGGGGGCATATCACTTTGGCCGCAGTGTAGAGTGGAAAATTCATCTGTATTTTGATGAAAACCCAATTATGGAAGTGCCATTTACGCAAACAAATGCAAGTTTGGTGATTCGTTTACCTGACTATATGCGTCCCGGCTCTTATTGGATAACAACTAAGTTTTTGCTGCAGGTAATTACGCCAATGGCCTTGCTATTGTTGCTTTCAATAATGCTGTATCGTCACATCATTACGCCGCTTCAACAGCTCGAAAAGGCCACATCAGAATTTAGCCGAGGTAATTTTTCGGTGCGGGTAGGCAAGTACCTCGGGCGACGCAAAGACGAACTGGCAGATCTTGCGAAAACATTTGATACTATGGTAGCAAGAATCGGTGAACTTATTGGTAATCAGCGCCAATTGATCGCCGATTTATCGCATGAGTTAAGAACACCTCTCACCCGTTTAGATATTGCGGTAGCTAATTTTGAATATCTTGATGCCAGTGACCATTTGGCGCGTATTGAAAGGGAATCTAAGCATATTCGAAAGCTTGTTGAAGATAGCCTCACACTGGCATGGCTTGATAATGAAAAATTGATTTTACAACAAGAAAGCGTTGATTTGGTCGACTTACTTGATGTGTTAGTTGATGATGCGCGTTTTGAATTCCCTGAACATCAATTAGAGCTGATTACACCAAATAACGCCATTGTTCATAACAGCAATCATCGCGCTTTGGCGCCTGCTATCGAAAATGTGATTCGCAATGCGTTAAGGTACACTCCGTCGCGTGGTCTTGTGCAAATTTTATTAACACTAAACGATGGTTACTATGTACTTGAAATAACCGATCAAGGACCGGGTATTCCAGAGCAATACTTAGAAAAAATATTTGAGCCATTTTTTAGATTGGATAAGGCACGCATTGCTAATGGCGATAGCTTTGGTTTGGGGCTTGCACTTGCGAAGCGTCATTTAGCAAGTGTGAGGGCAACGATTCAAGCAAAAAATAAACCTGATAACGGCTTAAAAGTGATAATTATGATTCCTTTCGAGTAACGGGGCTAGCAGCTGCTCTAATTTCATGCACAAACACAATACTGCTGTGTTTTTACCGAATAAAAAAACTCGTCATTGCAAATGTAACAATTGTAAAATTGCTATCCTAAAATGCTCTAAATGGTAATAATTCCTATTATCTTTACTCGGTAATATAGAGAATTTTCCATGCACATAAATAACCGCACTAAGAAGCACTGCTTTACCTTAAATACCTTCACGACTTTATTAATTGGGTTAGGCTGCTCACTGCAAGCTAATGCTAATCCAACTTCGCAAAAATTAGACGAAAAAATCGAAAAAATTATCGTTGTTGGTGCCACAACAAACTCGGAAATTACGCCAGCAGAAATAGAAAACTACCAAGCAAATGACCTGGAAGATATTTTCCGCCATACGCCTTCAGTAACAGTTGGAGGTTCGCTGGGAATTGCACAAAAAATATTTGTACGCGGTATGGAAGACTCTATGGTAAATATTACCGTTGATGGTGCACCACAGACCAGTACGCTATTTCACCATATTGGCCGTGTTTCAATTGAACCTGAATTACTACGCAGTGTTGAAGTGCAAGCCGGTGCGGGTGAAGCTACCGCTGGTAGCGGCGCGGTTGGCGGAGCTATTCGTTTTAAAACTAAATCGGCAAAAGATATGCTTGCCGACGGCGAAAAGTTTGGTGCACTTGTGAAGGCGAGTTACTTTACAAATGATGGCCATAAAGAGAGCGTATCGCTATATGGTGAGGTGACTGAGTCGGTAAATGTGTTAGCGTCTTACGTGAATGTAAGTCGCAATAATATGGATGATGGGGATGGAAAAGAAATCCCCGGTACTGCTGCCGATCAAACATTGGCTTTTGTTAAGTTAAATGCAGAGTTAACAGATAACCAAGAACTAACGATTAGTTACGAAAAAAGAGAAGAAGAAGGGAAGTTTGGCAAGCAAACTAACTGGGCACCATTAGAAACGGATCCATTATTCAAATCATGGGGTGATCGCGAAACGATAGTAGCTAACCACACTTGGTACTTAAATGCGCTGGTAAATCTTGAAACCACACTGTATCAAACGGAATCGTCATTTAAACGAGAGCTTTATACTTGGGATGCGTCAATTAAAACCACCGGTTTTGATATTCGTAATACAAGCGATCTAGGTGACCACTCAATTACTTACGGCGTTGATTACAAGCAAGATAAAGTCGATTCACAATCATACGCTGATTTCGGTGGCATTTATGCCGAAGAAGGCACGGTAACGGGGCTGTATGCGCAAGACCATTGGCAACTCACTGACGACTTACTACTAAGCTTTGGTGTACGTTATGATGCTTATGAACTTGATCATCAAGGCGAACACGCAAACTGGGTTAAAGTAGACGGAGTATGGGTTGTTGAAACCGACGCGAACGGTAACCCGATTACATCGAGCTCGTCATTTTCAACAGAAAAGCAAGATGGTGTGAGCGCAAACCTTGGTTTTACCTATAACTTTACTGAAAGTCTAAAACTTACCGCTGGTTATGCTGAAGCGTTACGTGGACGCCAAGTCGCAGATGCATTTACCGTCGGTGAACTGACGCCCAATCCGGATTTAACAGCTGAAGAAGTCGATAACATAGAGATAGGATTAGGGTATAACGATACTACGTGGCTATTTGAAGTTTCATTGTATAACAGCACGATTAACGATGTGGTATTTGATAAGTTTAAAGGTCGTGAGGGCGTTTTTTATGAAAACATCGGTGATTTAGAGACGAAAGGCGCAGAGGTTGTAGCAGGTTATCAAGCAGATAACTTCGATGTGATTGTAAGTTATAACCATAACGATGTTGAACTAAATAATGTTGATTTTGTGTGGCCAGATGCAACTGCTGAAAGTGGTTATCGCACGCGGACATTTGATGGCATTGAGTTAGCTGCTTATGAATATGGCGGACTTGGTAATGCTGTTGGTGACTCCCTTAATGTGAATTTCAATTATTACTTGAATGAGCAGATAAAAACGGGCTTAAGCTTCCAGCATGTAGCAAGTTTAAATGATATTGAAGTGTTTCACCGTTCGATTGAGTTAGGCTGGATGACGGAACTAGAAACCGTTAATAAGCCTGGTTACAACCTTGTCGACGCTTATGTAAGCTATGAGCCGTTAAAGAATTTACGCTTAGACTTGGCAGTACAAAACTTATTGGATGAGTCGTATCGCAGTCATGGTAGTGTTGCGGATTATGGCCATATTCCGGGCTATGGAAGTGTGGTTGGTATTAAAGAGCCGGGTCGCGATATTCGCTTGAGCGCTTCGTATCGATTCTAGGCTAACTCATTTAGGTAACCTTAGGTTTGGATAAAAATAGTGGCAATTCTATTGGTTCGCATAATTTGTTATCCATATCTGAGGTTGCGTATTATCTTAGGTTATAGAATCAAATATCCCGTTTTTTATGGCATTATTGAATTTACGTTGGTGAAGAAAACAGTAAGTGCAGAGTATCTTTAACATCGTCAATTGAAATCGGCTTTGAAATATACTCATTCATGCCTGCTGCTAAGCACTTTTCTTTATCACCTTCCATCGCATTGGCAGTCATCGCAATAATGGTTGTGTGCTGGTGTTGTTCACCACATTGGTTTTGTCGTATGGCATTTGTTGCTTGGTAACCATCCATTTCCGGCATTTGAATATCCATAAAAATTACGTCGTACGGTGTTGATTGTGCTTTTAGCTTATTTACTGCATCAAGGCCGTTTTCAGCGATCTCACAAGTTAGCTTGAGCTTAGACAAAATACCTTTTGCAACCATTTGGTTTACTTTATTATCCTCAACTAACAACGCATTAAGTTGTGGTAACTCCTTGCTGCTAGGCTTAACCTTGGTGTTATTTAGTTCATTAATGTAGTGGCGTGTTAACAGTGGTTCAGCGTGTTTTAACGGTTCGCCGTTATCGACAATAATCTGTAAAGCCGCGCGCAGATCCGCACTGGTCGCAGGTTTTGGAAAATAGCCATCAAAGCCAATCTCTGCAAAACGCTTAGCATCGCCTTTATGTTGCATTGAGGTCATCATAATCAACTTAATAGCAGCCAGTTGGTTATCTGCTTTAAGCTCTTTAGCCAGCATTTCACCACTCATTATTGGCATTTGCATATCAAGTATCGCTACATCAAATAACGTTTCGCTCGCTTTGAGTGCATTACATCGCGCTAAGGCTTCTTGTCCGTTTGAAAACGTAGTAACCTTGGCGCCCCAGTTTTTAAGCTGCTTTGCTAATATTTCACAGTTAGTTTCATTATCATCGACAACTAAAATATTTAATCCACTTATTGCTACATTAGGCTGAGAAAGCGAGCTCTGATTTGCCTTTTTAATACGTAAATTACAAACAAACTCGCTGCCTTTGTTTGTGGCACTGGTCAAGCTAATATCGCCATCCATGTGATTACATAACCGCTTTACGATAGCTAAACCAAGCCCGGTGCCGCCATAATTACGTGTGGTTGAAGAATCTTCTTGGCTGAATAGCTCAAATACATGTTGATGTTTTTCTTTAGAAATACCAATGCCAGTATCTTTTACCGCTAAGGTGAGACGCCAATAGTGTTCACTGTCATCGCATAGAGCGGCACTCACAATGATTTCGCCTTGGTGAGTAAATTTAATGGCATTGCCGATTAAGTTACTCAGAATTTGGCGAATTCGTCCAGGATCGCCGATTACGAAATGCTCATTTAAATTGACCGTATCTAAAATAAGCTCAAGCTGTTTTTGCTCTGCGCGAGTAGCAAATAGCTCAACAAGCTCAGAAAGTAACAGGTGTAAATCAAATTGAATTTGCTCCAGCTCCAATTTATCAGCTTCTATTTTTGAAAAATCGAGAATATCGTTAATCAGATTTAAAAGAGAATTTGCACTATTTTTGGCGATGGTTAAGCGGTGTGTTTGCTCATCATTGAGTGGACTATCTTGCATTAACTCAAGCATACCAATAACGCCATTCATTGGCGTACGAATTTCATGGCTCATACTAGCTAAAAATTCATCTTTGGCTACCATGGCAGCTTCGGCGTTAACTTTGGCTTTAGTGAGTGCTAACTCATTTTTAACACGCTCGGTTATATCGTAGTTTACTCCGATCATATTGGAAACTTGCCCGTTGCCATCGAGCTTATTAATTGCAGACGCTTTTATATAGCGTGTTTCACCTGCTGGTGTGATAATTCTAAATTCAGTATCAAATTTAGAATTGGTTTCTAATGCGTGTGTGAGTGCGGCAACAGCGTCGGCTTTGTCATCGGGATGTAACCCGTTTTCCCACGCTTCATATGCCCCGATAAATTGGTCATCATCAACTCCGTACAACTTAAACATCCACGTATCCCAAGTTAATGCTTGGGTTTGTACGTTGTAGTCCCAAATACCAATGCCTGCGGAATCAGCGGCAAGTGCCATGCGCTCGTTTTTATCTTGAATTTCGAGTTCAGCTTGTTTCGACTGATGAATATCGAGGTGTGTGCCGATCATCCGCTTTGGCGAACCATCGGCATGCCATTCAACTATTTTTCCGGTGTCGAGTACCCAAACCCATTCGCCGTTTTTATGTTTCATACGGGTTTCACAGCTATAGTGTTCGTCTTCTCCCTGCCAGTGACGCTGTAATTGCTTTTCTGCTTTAGCTAAATCATCGGGGTGTAGCAAGCTCATCCAAGTATCAACTGAGGTGGGTGCTAATTCATCAAGCGTATAGCCAATCATGGTCGCCCAGCGATCATTAAAGGTGGTTTTTCCGCTATCAACGTCCCAATCCCAAATACCCACACTGGTAGATTGCAGCACAAACTGTAAGCGCTGGTTAGTATCGGTTAAATTATCTCGCGCTAAAACTCGGTCGGTAATATCTTGGAATGAACCAAATACACGTAGGCATTGGCCATTGTGCATTTCTGGTTGAGCGCGTGCCGCAACCCACTTCTCGTTGCCTTTAGCTGTGATTATTTGAAGCTCTTCTTGGAAAGGTGTGCCATGCTCAATTGCGTTTGCCATTAATTTGGCGATGCGGTCACGGTTTTCGCCAGGCTTGTAGTAGTCAATTGCTGTTACAACTTGTGGTTCAAAGTTGTCACTGACATCGTGGATTTTTTTGGTCATATGTGACCAATATAACGAATTGTTTGTTACGTTATATTCCCACGCGCCAATTAGTGCTTGCTCACTCATTTCTTCCATTAACTGACGCTGTGAAAGCAATTTGTTTTGTTGCGCTGCGCGCGTTAACTCAAAGCCAATCCAGTGGGCAAATAACCGGATCAACTCGAGATCGCTATTAGTAAACGGGTGCGATGATGCATCAGGGCTTGAAAAGTTTAGTGTGCCAAAGCGCTTGCCATCGACAAATATAGGGCAGCCAATATAACTTTCTAGGCTAAAGTTTAAATAACAAGGATGCGTTGCAATTTCACTTTTTGCCACATGATGAAATGCAATTGCTTGGTCAGCATTAAAGGTGTGAAAGCAGTATGTATTCTCAAAATCAAATTGATCATTTGGTGAAATTTCATTATTTGGGCTTTTGGCGTATAGCACTTTATAGTTGTTTGAAATTTCACTTACTATGCCAAGCGGTAGCTGAAAAATATCACAACCGAGTGTTAGCATGGCGTTCATTTTATCATCGATGCTTGCATTGATATCACTGGTTATCTCATGTAGACGTTTAAACGCTAACTCGGCATGCTTTTGCTCAGTAATATCGTTTTGAATAATGATTGATGTGTCTTTTTGCTCATCATTACTGCGCAGCGGCACTATGGTGGTGCTAAACCAATAAAAGCGCCCATCTTTAGCTTTATTGCATAGTTCGCCATGCCATACCGTATGTTTTGTGATGGCATCGGTTATTTCTTGATAAAGGGTGTCGTCATGGTAATAACTTCTGAGCGTACGCGTTGAATGGCCAATAATCTCATTTTGCTCATAACCATAAAAATGCGTGAACATTTTATTGCAGTACAAAATGTTTGTTTGGTTATCAACTCGCAAAACTGCGGAATGTTTATTGATTGCGAATTCAAAATCAGATGCCCGATTACGTTGCGTTAGCAGTTTAGAGTAGGTATCTGCAAGCCAAGATTGCGTTGGTTTTAGTAGCGAAAATGCAAGCCCAAGCAGGCATAACAGTGAGCCAATCCAAGTAATATAAATCAGCTCATTCTGCGTTTGTTTGTCAAGTATAACAGCGTTTTCAAATACACTAACAACTCGGTCTAATTGAGTGAGTATTTGGTCGGTTTTATCTGTTGTAAATAAACTACTTTGTGAGGTCGAAAGCGTTTTCCCTTGTGAGAGAGATAATGCAGCGTTTGCGTAGGTTTCAAGGGTTGCTTGCAGCTGGTTATCAGCAAAGTAAATTTGTTTAATTTTTTGCTGAGTACTTTCGTCAAACAGCTCAAGTTGTTTGAGTAGCTGTGTTTGATTACTTAGTAGCTTTTCTGCGGCCTTCGCAAGTTGTTGTTGATGGTATTCGGTCGGCTCACGTTGAGCAAATAAGGCAATACGCTGGGATAACATTCGTTGCTCGCCGGCACTATTAACAATACTGGCATAGCTTTCTTGTTGCTGTTGTTGCAGGGTAATAATTAAAAACGCACATGAAATGAGCACCGCAATTGCAAAAAGCGCTGTTTTATAACGTTTGGAAAAGTTAGTAAGTAAAGACTCCGTGCTAAGCATTCAACTTCCTGAGGCGGTGCTGTTTTATTAGAACTTTAAATATTGCACTAAATGGCGCGTCTTGCCAGCGCAAAATGATTAAAAACAGGTGGTTACTTCAGATTAAAGTGCCTTTACTATTTTTTAGCTAAACCTAAAGTAGTCAATCGATATTGAGCTCTTTAAGTTTGCGGGTTAGAGTATTACGCCCCCAACCGATTAAGTGCGCGGCATCTTGTTTGTGGCCGTTGCTGTGTTTAAGCGCACTTTTAATAATTTGGCTTTCAATTTTGTTTTGTATATCGGGCCAGATATTGTGTTTACCTTGTTTTAGCTCGTTTTCAAACCACAGTTGAAATTGCTGTTGCCAGTTTGAATCATGGCTATCGCCACTATGGCTTGCTTTTTCGGTAATTTCGCTTGGTAAATCTTCAACGCTAATAAGCTGACCTGGGGTCATCACCGTGAGCCAACGGCAGGTATTTTCGAGCTGACGCACATTCCCCGGCCATGTAAATTCCATCATTTTATTGGCAGCTTCTTTAGACAGGATTTTGCTGTCGACTTTAAGTTCTTTCGCACTGCGACTCAAAAAGTAATTGGCTAACTTTTCAATATCGACGCTGCGTTCGCGCAGTGGTGGCAGTTTTAAGCGGACTACATTTAAGCGGTGAAATAAATCTTCTCTAAATTTTCCTTCGCGAGCCAATTTTTCAAGGTTTTGGTGGGTTGCGGCAATGATGCGTACATCTACTTTAATGCTTTGATGGCCACCGACACGATAAAATTCACCGTCGGCCAGTACGCGTAGTAACCGAGTTTGCACATCCAGCGGCATATCACCTATTTCATCTAAAAACAGTGTACCGCCATTAGCTTGTTCAAAGCGGCCTTTACGCACGCTATCGGCACCGGTAAATGCCCCTTTTTCATGGCCAAACAGTTCTGATTCAACTAAGTCTTTTGGAATTGCTGCCATATTGAGCGCAATAAAAGTTTTTTCGCGGCGCGGACTGTGATTATGCAGTGCGCCTGCAACCAGTTCTTTACCCGTACCGGATTCACCGTTGATAAGTACGCTCATACTTGAAGCGCTGAGTTTACCTATGGCTCTGAATACTTCCTGCATGGCGGGCGCTTCGCCAATAATGTCAGGTGCTTTTTTCTCGACTTTTTTCGGCTTTACTTTAACGCGTGTGTTGGCGCGACATGCGCTTTCAACAAGTGAAACAGCTTCATTTAAATCAAATGGCTTTGCTAAATATTCAAATGCCCCTTTTTGGAAAGCCTGTACCGCTGAATCGAGATCGGAGTGGGCGGTCATAATAATCACCGGCAAGCCTGGATTTTGCTCAACAATATTTTCAAGCAATGACATGCCATCTTGGCCTGGCATGCGCACATCTGAAATCAGTACGGTTGGTTGATCGTATTCAAGCGCAGAGGCTGCCGCTTCTGCACTGGCGAATGATTCGGTATTAAATCCTGCGCGCTTAAGTGCTTTTTCTAGTACAAAGCGAATCGAAGCGTCATCGTCAACTAACCAAACGGTTTTCATTATGGCTTCTCCATAGACAGGGGTAGATAAATATTAAATTCGGTGTGACCTGGCCAACTATCACATTCAATATAGCCTTGATGTTGGTCAATAAGCGTTTGTGCAATGGCTAGCCCTAAACCTGAGCCGCCGTCTTTGTTGGTGACCATAGGAAAAAATAGGGTTTCTTTTAGCGCTTCATCAATGCCCGGGCCGTTGTCGATAACTTGAATGATGAGGGCATTTTTAAATGCTTTGTTATGTAAGCGTACATGGTGCTTAACTCGAGTTTTTAACGTTATTGTGCCAAGCTCAGCCAGTTTATTGAGTGCATGTTGCGCATTTTTAACAATGTTGAGCAACACTTGCTGAATTTTACCGTTATCGATAAATACATCGGGAATACTCGGATCGTAATCTTTAACGAGTTTTATTTTGTGTTGATTGTCTAACAAGCTTAGTTTTATCACTGACTCTAAAGTTTGGTGAATATTTATCCACTCTTTGTTTGGAAGCTGGTTTGGCCCAAGTAGTCGGTCAACAAGCTCAGTGAGACGATCGGCTTGTTCGATAATTAAATTGGCGCATTGTTCGCGTTCTTGCTGATCGCTCTCATATTGTAGTAATTGCGCTGCACCGCGAATTCCGCCTAGCGGGTTTTTGATTTCATGGGCGAGGCCACGGATTAAATTACGCGCTGCACTTTGTTGGTGCATTTGATGTGAAGCCTGATCATGCTTGAGCTCTTGATTGAGTGAACGGCATTCAAGCAGCATTAAAAGCTGGTTATCTAATTCGACGCGACGCGCAGAAAGGCTAATGGTTGCATGTCGACCATCGTTAAATACCACATTGGCGCGATGTTGAACACAGTCGTTACCACTGAGAAAGGTATTTTCTAAGATTTTATGTAAATCAATCGAGTGATAATGAAATAGTTGTTTAAAATTGGTTGTGACAATGCGTTTGGTACTGATGCCAAATAATTCGCTTGCGCTGGTATTTGCGTAGTGAAGTTTAAAGTCACCATCGACTAACAATACACAGCTTGTAAGATTTTCTAGTAGTTTAATGTAGCTGGATAAGTCTTTAAGCATCATTGCACCATTTTAGTGCGCTATTTTAATTAAAATCAATGTAAATTGATGTTTAATTAGAAAAAGCAAGAAGCGTTCCGCAATGAGCGTATTTAGAGAGTTATTTTGCGATACTGCTTGCGCGGTGCATAAAGAAGGTGATTTGCTCGCTGGTAGCAACAGTATTGCCTTTTTCATCAAATAGTTGCGCTTGTATTGTATGTGCGCCGCGGTCTACATTACGCATTACAAAAACCGATTTGGATTGCGGTGGGGTGTTGCGTTTGCCATTAAATAATAGCTGTACTTTATATTTGGGATTAAAGCTTGGTGTTATGCGAATAGAAACATGGAGAGAACCAGTGTTATCACGAATCGTTTCTTCATGACTTGGCGATACAATCTCAACACCGTATTCTATTTTTTTATTGGGGTCATCCGGTTTATCAAAGATGGATGTATCCGCTTTTTTCATGCTGGTTGCTTTATCGTCAGCTAAAGAGATCACTTTTGCACCCGGACGTTTCGTATCTGAGAATACTAAAACACCGTTTTCATCGCGCCACATATAAATTTCTTTCGCAGTGGCGTTTGTTACTGGAAGTAACATGATAAAAATTAAAAGTGATAGCAGCGCGCTTTTAAAAGCCACATCAGCTCCTTGCTTAGATATGTTATTTTTTATTTTAGTACTGAACGAAAAAATTCGCCTGTTTTACAGACAAACTAGTTATAAAACACCTAGCGAAACAATATGATAAGGTTCAGATGGTACAAATGTATAATATATATATTTATTTTTCCACAAAAAAAGCCCGCAGAACGGGCTTAGGAACACACATTGAAACAATAAATTGATTCTGGAGGCGTGAAATTATTACACGCTGTAGTACATTTCAAACTCAACTGGGTGAGTTGTCATGTTTAATTTTTCTACTTCTTTCGACTTAAGTGCGATGTAAGCATCGATTAAGTCGTCAGTGAATACACCACCTTGAGTTAAGAACTCACGGTCAGCATCAAGTGCTGCAAGTGCTTCGTCTAATGAAGCTGCAACAGTTGGGATTTCAGCTGCTTCTTCAGCTGGCAGATCGTATAGATCTTTATCCATTGCTTCACCTGGGTGGATCTTATTTTTAATACCGTCAAGGCCAGCCATTAACATTGCTGAGAATGCTAAGTATGGGTTAGCTGTCGGATCTGGGAAGCGAACTTCGATACGACGTGCTTTTGCAGATGGTACTACTGGAATACGAATTGATGCAGAACGGTTACGTGCAGAGTATGCAAGCATTACCGGAGCTTCAAAACCAGGTACTAGACGCTTGTATGAGTTAGTTGACGCGTTGGCAAATGCATTGATTGCGCGAGCGTGCTTGATAATACCACCGATGTAGTAAAGTGCTTCTTCAGATAGACCGCCGTACTTGTCACCAGCGAAGATGTTTTGACCATCTTTAGCAAGTGATTGGTGACAGTGCATACCTGAACCGTTATCACCAACAATTGGCTTAGGCATAAATGTAGCCGTTTTACCGTAAAGGTGAGCCATGTTGTGAATAACATATTTCATTTCTTGAATTTCGTCCGCTTTGATTACCATTGTATTAAAGCGAGTTGCAATTTCGTTTTGACCAGCTGTTGCTACTTCATGGTGGTGAGCTTCAACAACTTGACCTAATTCTTCTAGCACTAGACAAGTAGCTGAACGCCAGTCTTGTGATGAATCTACTGGTGCTACTGGGAAGTAACCGCCTTTAACACCTGGACGGTGACCTGAGTTGCCGCCTTCGTAGTCTTTGTCTGAGTTCCATGACGCTTCTTCAGCATCGATTTTGTACATAGAACCAGACATGTCAGTTTTGTACTTAACATCGTCAAATAGGAAAAACTCTGGCTCAGGACCGAAAAGTACAGTATCTGCGATACCAGTTGAACGCATGTATTCTTCTGCGCGTTTAGCAACAGAACGAGGGTCGCGCTCATAACCTTGTAGTGTTGAAGGCTCTACTACGTCACAACGTACGATTAGTGTTGCTTCTTCAGCAAAAGGGTCTAGTTTAGCTGAATCTGCATCTGGCATTAATACCATGTCTGATTCGTTAATGCCTTTCCAACCAGCAATTGAAGAACCATCGAACATTTTACCATCTTCAAAGAAATCTTCGTCAGCTTGGTGATGAGGAATAGAAACGTGCTGCTCTTTACCTTTTGTATCTGTGAAACGTAGGTCAACAAACTTAACGTCGTTTTCCTTGATAAATTGTAAAACCGTATGTGACATGGTGTCCTCCAACCGTGTGTTGTTTTTAATTGTGAAATCGCTGTCTATAAAGCGGCTTTTGTGCCAGTTTTGTAACTCAATGAATATTAATGTTTTTTAGTAAGCTCGATTTACTTTGCACCATTTTGATGCACCAAAAAGATCCCTGCTTGCACTGATGTGGTGCGCGATAAAGTCTAGAAAACACGGCTAAAATCGCAAGGTCAAAATCGTTTTTTTTAAATAAACCAGTAATGTGACAAAAATATCGCAAAAATCAGCTATTTTTATTCTGTCTAAACTTTCATCTGTCACAGTAATAGGGGATAATATGCCACTTTTTTGCAGGCGCAGACCCTTTTGAGGTCATCATTAAGATGACATAAAAGGTGTTTAGCTTAGATTTTTAGCGGGCTTTGATGGGTATTGTGCCTATTAGATAATCCGTAGCTTCTATCCAGAGCACTAACTTGAGTAAAAATATGAGTATCGAAAAATTACGTAATATTGCGATTATCGCGCACGTTGACCACGGTAAAACAACACTAGTTGATAAGCTACTTGAGCAATCAGGTACATTAGAAACACGTGGCGGTAATGAAGAACGTGTAATGGATTCAAATGATATCGAGAAAGAGCGCGGTATTACAATCCTAGCTAAAAATACAGCAATCGAGTGGAATGACTACCACATTAATATCGTGGACACTCCGGGACACGCTGACTTCGGTGGTGAAGTAGAACGTGTTCTTTCAATGGTTGATTCAGTATTACTACTTGTTGATGCACAAGAAGGTCCAATGCCACAAACGCGTTTCGTAACGCAAAAAGCATTCGCATTAGGTCTTAAGCCTATCGTTGTTATCAACAAAATTGACAAGCCAGGCGCACGCCCTGATTGGGTTATGGACCAAGTATTCGACCTTTTCGATAACTTAGGTGCAACTGATGACCAGTTAGACTTCCAAGTTATTTACGCGTCAGCAATCAATGGTTGGGCAACATTAGATCTAGACTCACCGTCAGACAACATGCAACCTATGTTTGAAGCAATTGTTGATCAAGTAGAAAAGCCAGATGCCGATCCTGAAGGCGCATTCCAAATGCAAATTTCACAGCTTGACTACAACTCATACATCGGTGTTATCGGTGTAGGTCGTATTAAGCGTGGTACGGTTAAAGTTAACCAGCAAGTAACAATTGTTGGTGCTGATGGTTCTAAGCGTAACGGTAAAGTAGGCCAGGTACTTACTTATTTAGGTCTTGATCGTCACGAAGCTGAACAAGCGCAAGCTGGCGACATCATTGCAATTACAGGTTTGGGTGAGCTTAAAATCTCAGACACAGTATGTGATGTAAACCAAGTTGAAGCACTTCCTGCACTTTCTGTTGATGAACCAACAGTAACCATGACGTTCTCTGTAAATACTTCACCTTTCTCAGGTCAAGAAGGTAAATTCGTTACTTCACGTAACATTCTTGAGCGTTTACAAGCTGAACTAGTTCACAACGTTGCACTACGTGTTGAAGAAACAGATAACCCAGATAGCTTCCGCGTATCAGGTCGTGGTGAACTTCACCTAGGTATCTTAATCGAGAACATGCGTCGTGAAGGTTACGAGCTTGCAGTATCTCGTCCAGAAGTAATCCTTCGCGAAGTAGATGGTCAATTAGAAGAACCATATGAAACAGTAACAGTTGACGTTGAAGAAGAGCACCAAGGTTCTATCATGGAACAACTTGGTCTGCGTAAAGCTGAAATGACTGATATGGCACCAGATGGTAAAGGCCGTATCCGTATGGACTTTATGATGCCTTCACGTGGTCTAATCGGTTTCCAAACTGACTTTATGACACTAACGTCTGGTTCAGGTTTAATGTACCACACGTTCGATCACTACGGTCCTCACAAAGGCGGTAACATTGGTCAGCGTAAGAACGGTGTACTTATTGCTAACGCAACAGGTAAAGCGCTTACTAACGCACTATTCAACCTACAAGACCGCGGTAAACTATTTATCGGTCACGGTGTGGAAGTATACGAAGGTATGATCATTGGTATTCACGCACGAGATAACGACCTTACAGTTAACGCACTTAAAGGTAAGCAACTTACTAACGTTCGTGCATCAGGTACTGATGAAGCACAAAACCTTGTGCCACCAATCATTATGTCTCTTGAGCAAGCGCTTGAGTTTATCGATGATGATGAGCTAGTAGAAGTAACGCCTGAAAGCATTCGTATTCGTAAGAAACTTCTTACTGAAAGCGAGCGTAAGCGTGCTAGCCGCGAAGCGAAAAAATCGTAATAGCGATTTCGTTTTGTAATAAAAAAAACCAGCCTAGGCTGGTTTTTTTTATGTTTGAAATTTAACGAAATGCTCTGATACCAATTCGCTTAAGTAGCTAATCATCCTAGCGGGCTAAATATCATGCTAACTGCGTTAGAATTTATCAATGTAGAACAACTACATAAGAAAAATTCCGCCTTGTTACCATTTCATTTATCCAGCGCTATCCCTGATCACATAGTTAACAGAATTGGTATGAAATTATAAAAAGTCAGTTAATAAAATACCTACACCAAAGCGTTCAATGTGTTGGTTGTAATCAATTAAACTTTCGCCATAACCATTGTAATATTGCGCGTAACCTCGTAAACGACCCCACGCAGGGAATGACCAATCAAGCTGCACTGCACCTTTGTTATCTGACTTTAAGTTGTTGCGTAACATTACGGTAAATTCATGTTCTTCATAGCGATAAATCGTTGCAAACTCAAAGTGTCCCATGTAGTCATCAATATCTGGGTTATCATCACCAGTTGGGTCATCTTCGTTGCGTCTTTCTTCTTCAGGGATGCGGTACCAAGGCCTAAAGCTAAACACAAAGCCATCTTGCTCCCAAAACAGGTTCGCATAAATTCGATTCCATGAACGTGAAAGTGGAATATTTCGGCCATTTGATTGGTGTTCAAAACCAAGCACTATGCCCATTTCGTCACCCCATAAACGATTTTCATCGTCCAGTAAATTCATCCAAAATACTTCGGGTTGATAGTTGGTTTCTCGAAATGGCGATGAAATATCATTATTGTAGAGTTGCCAATACGACTGCATGGTAAAACCAAAATAAAATGCTTGGTCGATATCAGACTTAACTTGGTATAGCGGCACTTTTAACGACAGCTGAAACTTAGCTTCTAACTCATCTAAAGGCGCACCTTTTAAGTTAGGATCGCTTTCTGCAGGCGTGTTCTTTGGGCGATCCATGTAAGTCACAGGTAGAATATAGTTGCGATTATGTGGCGTAATTACATTGGGATTGTTGGTGGTAACTTTTTCTCGGATAACGCGTTTATCAATTGCCGACATGTCATCCATATCTGTTATTTTCAAACACTTTTTCTTAACTTCAGCAAGTGTTTGCGAATCATCGCCTGCAGCAAGTTCGTTAAGAATACATTGCTTGGCGAGTTCTTTTTCAGAAGGGTCGTCGTTTGCAAATGCAAGCGAGCTGGCCAGTGAGAGTATTAAGCTAGAAGCTAAAAGGCGCATTAATTATATCCCTAAAATGAGTGAGCTTTTATTATAACCATTTTAGAAACATAAAAAAGGCGGCATATTTGCCGCCTTGTGCCCCAAAGGGGACTTCTCACGCAACTGTTACAATTCAAAGTAGTTTGTAAAAAATTTATAAAGCTCAGTGCCTTGATTTACGCTGGCTGACGCAAAGTGCAAAATTGCTATGCCATCTTGCTCTAGGGTAATTTCATTTAGTGGCTGTTCAGATAAATAGCGTTCCATACGTAAAATTTTGGCAATGGTATCGCCTGCTTTTACGTGGCTACCGAGCGCTGCTGTGTATTCAACCATGCCACCCATGGGCGCGTAATACGCAAGATAATCATCTAAATAACAGGCGTAGCGGGTAATGGCTTGTGGCTGGTAATGAGAATCTTGTAATGCTTCTTTATACGTTAAATAGCTTAGTATGCTGTTTGCATCGTTAGCGGCTTCTGTCAGGTCAATCTTTTCTTGTGAACCTAGCTCAACGGTAAAGGCTTCCACTAAAACGGGAATGTCGCGACCTGTTTTTTTATAGGCTTGGCTTAGTTGCCACCATGGACAAAAATTCGCTTCGTCCATTGCGCCATCAAATTCATTTGGAATAAGTAACACATGCTCAATATCAAAATAACGGGCACTGTCTTTAGCATATTCTGGGCAATATAAATGCTTCGCTGAGATTGGCCCTGTGTGTAGGTCGAGCACAATGTCTGCCTGATGCGCTAATTTTTGTAAGTTTAAAGCAATTCGCTTACCCGTATTGAGTGCGTAACTTGGCCCTTCTAAAATTTCGGCAGTTGCATTTATTAGGCGCGATTTAAACGCACTTTTAATTGTTGCGATATCAGCATCCTGATATTCCACAACAAAGCCATCGACCAAAGCCGAGTGGTTTTGATACATACGGTTCCAGTTGGTACCCGTAATTGGATCAAATCGTCCTAGGGTAAACTCTCCTGACTTTTGGTTGCAACCAATTGGGTTTGCATAAGGCACTAAGGTAATGTTTGATGCCAACGTCTCGCGCTTCAGTTTTTCAAGTAACTGATATATCACCGCGTTGCCTTGTACTTCTGCACCATGCATATTGGCTTGAATATACACATTTGGCCCTGTGCCGTTTCCTTTGAGGCGATAAACCGGAATAGTCAGCGGTAAGCCGTTGGCAATTTCACCAACTTGAATGTTTTCTTGGGTGATTAGGTTCATAGTTACCTCAAGTAATAATCAGCGCTTTCGCTTTGTCTGACACATGTTACGACGCCATTTTTTACGACAAATTCTGCGGGTAATTCATGGCATAAAAAGTACGGCATACTTTCAGTAAAGCCATACGCGCCACATTGGGAAAAAATAAGCCAGTCAGTGTCGTTAATATCGTTGGCTAATTCAAACTCGCCTAAGCTATCTAGTGCTGTACAAAGCGGTCCGTGCACTAAATAGGGTTTAGTTTTGCTGTCTGTTTCACGCAATAACTCCGCAGGGAATGCCTGATTGGTAACCGCAGGGCGTAAAATGTGGTTAATGCCGCCAGCAACAATAAGTTGATTAGCACCGTAGTTTTGCTTTTGTTCAACGACAGGATTGGCATAAAAACCCACTTCGCCAACCGCATAACGGCCGAGTTCCATCCAAAGCTCTTCGCAACCTACCGAGTGCTTTATTGTTGCCAATGCATCTACTAATTCCTGCCAGACAAGCTCTGTGCTTGATGTGCAATAAGGAATGCCTAGGCCGCCGCCTAAATCTAAAATACGTAGATCAAATCCGAGTTGCTTACTTAAACTTTGTAATGGTGCAATCATGGCACGCCAAAGCTCAGCTAGCTTCTCTGTGCTGAGCATATTGCCCCACTGAAAAATATGTAAACCAGCAAAGTCGAGCGCTGGGTAATCGGCAATATTCAACGTGGACCATTCGTCACAGCCAAGGCCAAACGGTGTTAAGCTATCGCCACCAAGAGGATTCTTTTCACTGTCTGGCCAGCGCAATTGCACTCGCAATAAAATGCGCAGGGTTAGGTTATGTTCACTAGCAGCTTGGTTTAACCAAGCCACTTGGTTGTGACTTTCAGCGACAAAGGTGCGAACACCTTTATCGAGAAAGTGCCGGATCTGCTTTTTCGATTTTGCAGGTCCAGTGTTGAGCACACGTTTTGCGTCTATGCCTTGGGCTAAAACTTGGTTTAGTTCACCGCTGCTTGCTACATCAAAGTCAAAGCCACATTTATCTAACGTTTGGATAATCGCTGAAAGCGGGTTTGCTTTTACTGCGTACCACAGTTTCACCACATTTTGTGATGTAAGCTGCGTTAGATGCGCTTCTAGCTTATCTAAATCGTATAGATAAAATGGCAGATCTGTTTGTTGGCAAAGCTCTGCAAGTAATTGACGTTGTGGTGTGCTCAAAAAGCTCATTAACGTAAAGCCTCTTCCAGTTCTAATGATGCATCGCTTTGTTCATCACGATATTTAACGATAAGCGCACATGACATGCTTAAGCCTTGCTCGCGGCCCCATTCACTTGATGAAGGGCGTGAACCTGGAATAACAATCGCATTTTCTGGAATTGGTTCGCCTTTTTCTAAAACGCGCTCATTTACACAGTCATAAACAGGAATAGTCGCAGAAAGACGCACGCCAGGTGCTAGTACCGCACCTTTTTTAACTACAACGCCTTCAACGATGACACAACCTGCGCCGATAAATGCATCATCTTCAATTACTACAGGGCTTGCGCCAACAGGCTCTAATACACCGCCAATTTGCACTGCAGCACTTAAATGTACGTTTTTACCAATTTGAGCGCATGAGCCTACTAATGCATGGCTATCAACCATAGTGCCGGTATCGATGTAAGCGCCAATATTCACATAGGCTGGTGGCATAATCACTGTGCCGCTTGCAACATAGGCACCTGGGCGAACACTCGTACCACCTGGCACCATGCGTACACCTTCTTGTGCAGAAAAGCCGCGTACAGCAAGGTTATCTTTATCTACAAAACCACCTGGAAACTCAGTGTTAGTACCATTTTTGAAAACATCTAAAATGCCTTTTTTAACTTCAACGTTCGCGTGCCAGTTACCATTTTCATCTTGGTTTGCTGCGCGTAAGGTGCCGTTTTCTAGGTTTTTTAATAGTTCTTGCCAGTTCATAGTACTTCTCTCTTAATTCCAAGATAAAATTGTTTGATTAGCAGCGAGAATTGCTGCAGGTGATTCCAGCTCATGATGGGTAAGCGGTGGACGTAAATTTGGGGTGTTGAGCTTGCCTTGTTGGTGCATTAGCACTTTTACCGGCACAGGGTTAGCTACTTCAAATAAGCTATTTACCGCGTCGCTCCAAGTAGTAAACAGGTTTGGTGTGCCTAAAAGCGATCTGCGAACAAACTCTGCGGTTTGTTTAGGCCATGCGTTAGCAGCAACCGATACTAAACCTTTTGCGCCAGCTTGGGCAAAATATGGCATTAAGGCATCATCGCCACTGTAAATAGCTACATTAGGATTGCTGCTTCTAAATACTTCAAATTTACTAATGTCACCACTAGCTTCTTTTAAAGCCCATAAGTTAGTGTGATGACTTAATGCGGATAACAGTTCAGGAGCAAGTGCCACGGCGCTGCGTCCTGGCACGTTATACAACATGCAGGGAAGCTCTGTGGCACTAAGTAATGCATCAAACCACTGAATTTGGCCTTTAATGCCGGGTTTGGCGTAAAGTGGTGAACCTAGTAATAGTGCGTCAATCGGTTGTTGGTTACAGAATTCTAACCACTCAAGTTGTTGCGGTAAGTTGACCCCGCCTACAGCAACCATCAAAGGTACCGTCGGTGATAAGTCACAGACAAAACGCACGATTTGCTGCTGCTCTGCGATGGTTAATGCTAAACCTTCACCTGTGCTGCCGAGTAATAAAATGCCATTGTTGGCATCTTGTTGATCTGCTACTAATTGCGCAAGATTGTCATAGTCAACTTCACCCGTCTCAGTGAAAGGGGTGACTAATGCAGTCCACAGCGGGTACTGCGTTAAATTAAATTGTGATTTCATCTCTAGCGAACTTAATATGTGTTCGAAGAAGGGATAAGAGAAAGGCTTAGTCCAGCTTCGAACAACTAAAAATTCGAAGAGCAATGGACTTAAAAAATAGATAAGGCGAATGGCCTTATTTTTCTAAGACCAGAAGCTCTCCACCAAACATATTTACTTAATACAAGTAATTGGTGACAGTCGCCGGGATTCAGCCCAAGCGCCCGAGATAAGTTATCAGCAAAAAAGCTTATCTCTCGGCGTTAATTCCCCTCATTCAGTGTCATTGGAGTTTGCTCCCCTCAACTGAATTACCTGAATAACGCACCTCTTCCAGCCCTAAGCTAGCCGCTATTTTAAATAGCCACTAACGTAAAATAGGGTGATTGAGCGGCAATTGAAACATTTTGGACGTCTAAATGTCAATAAAATTTATTTTAGAGCAATGTAATCGCGTGATGTTTAATGATATAACTAGCGGCTATTGCGGTTGAAATTAAGTAAAAATAGTTAGTTGTGAGAAAGTTAGTATTTCTGTTGTGCGTTGTTATAAGCTTGCCATGCGATGCATCGGTGAAAAAAACCTATGAGGAATCGTTTGCGTCCTCGGTAGTATTAAGTGACTCTGACGTTGTGCGCTTTGGCTTTGGTAATTTTGACCCGGTTAATATTTTAGAGCAACTCGGTGATGATGCAGGCGATAAAAATGTAAATTTAAGAACTCAGCTACAAGTATTTGCACTGCCTTATACCTACACGTTAGACGAAGATTCACGCGTAAATACGCACTTTTCTTATATTTCACAATCGCAAGACATATTGCTGGATGATGTGGCTATACCTGACGACAGCCATGATCAAATCTTCACCGCTTATGCCGATTATGAAACAGCGCTGTATCGTTACGATAATTGGTTGTTAGAAGGCTCAATTGGTGCGCATGTTATGCATTACGACAATATTCATGACTACAACAGCCCTGAAAGCCGCGCCGCCAAAGCAGAAGTGGAAGGTATTTATTTTAATACAACTGCAAACTCAGTTTTAACCGATATGGGGTTAACTCTCAGTCGCAGAAAAGCCAGTCGTTGGGGGCATTGGTTAGTTAAATCGAGCTATAATCACTTCTTTGGTAAAGGATTTGGTGGTGATGATGCAACACGTGATTCAACCCCATCAGGTTGGTATTTTGCGAATAGCGTCAGGGCAACCATAAAGCTCGACCAAAAATTAAAACATACAGAGTCAATCTATCTTAAATTTCAACGTGTTGATTTGGGTGGAGACGCACGTAGCGCCTTTAGCACTGGCCATTATTATGAGTACGGTGGCGGCTTATTAATCGACACTCGGCCATGGACATCTTGGTTTGATAATATCGGCATTGGCTTGCATTACAACGAGGGTAGTGTACTTAGTGGCGGCAGTATTGTAATCTACTTTAACGAAGAGTAACTCCAACTCACTGTAATCGTTATCACTCTAGTGGGCTTAACGCCATGCTAACTAGGCCTAAAATTATCGGTGTAACGCAATATTATCAGATAAAAGTCGCCTTATTAGTATATCATTTGTTCAGCGCAATATTTGAATATAGACGTAAAGAGTTGGTGAACGCCATTAATATAAAAGGACTTAGATAATGATTCTATTACCGCTTATAACGCTGTCTGCAAGTGTCTTGAGTGCAGCTGATACATCTGATTTAGCAAACAAAACCGAACAACTTCACTTAAATACCATTGTCAATGCTGAGGCAATTAAACGTGTGCCGCCTAAATATCCAATCAATGCTGCGCGTGACGGTAAAGAAGGTTGGGTGCAGCTAAGTTTTGTAGTCGAACCAGACGGTTCAACATCTAATGTTATTGTTGAAGATTCCTCTAATGAGGCATTTGAAAAGTATGCACTGCGCTCAATCAAAAAGTGGAAATACTCACCAGCCACTAAAGATGGAAAGCCAATTCAGCAATGTCGAAATCAAGTACAATTGGACTTTAAATTAAGTAATGTCCCCAAAGGTGCATCAAAGTGGTTCTTTAGGCAATATCGCTCGGCAATGGATTTTTTAGAGGAAAATAAAGTCGCTGAGGCCGAAGAAATAGCGAAGAAGATCGAAGAAAAAGGTCGTTGGAATGCGTATGAAGATATGTATTATTCAATTCTTACCTCCCTTATCGCTGAAAAAAATACCAACCCAAAGGCCGAGCTAGCAGCAATTAAAAAGGTTTTGTCTTATAACGACTTACAAAAGGAAGCACAATACAGCTCGCTTGCTGCGCGTGCATTTAGTTTAGCGGTAGAGCTACAGGAATATGGTGATGCGCGTTCGATTTTTACAACACTTAAAAGGCATTACCCTGAAAATGAAAAGTTGGCGATGCTTACGCCTTACTACAATCAAGTAACTGCGTATTTAAAAAGCGACAAACCTATTATAATTAATGCACAAATAAGTAAGCGTGATTTTTGGAGCTATCAGCTCGAACGCAGTGCTTTTATTATTGATAATGTGGAAGGCAATTTAACTAATCTTGAAGTGCGTTGTGATAATCATCATTCCCAATTTTTGGTTGAGTCAGGCAATAAATGGCAAATTCCTGAGTCTTGGGGAAGCTGTTCTGTGTATGTGTTTGGCGATAGCAATGCCAAGTTTACATTGGCCGATGTTCACGGCGAACAAAAAATCTAAATAATAAAAAAGGCGCTTAACGCGCCTTTTTTAGTTACTTGTTGCGTATTTTATTTACGCACTTTGATATCACCTACACCTACTTCGGCTTCAATGCTGTGCTCACCTGCGCCAGAGTAACGTGTTTCAGAGCTAACAATATTACGTGTGCTTTCTAAGTCACCACTAAAGCCTTTAATGCTAGTATCGCCAACGCCTGTTGATAGTTCGATGCGCTTAAAGTCATCAAGTACTGTATCGACACGAATTGAACCAACACCTACTTCTGCTTCAAGTGAGTTTTCAAGTTTTTCTACATCAATGCTGCCAACGCCAATTTCAATGTCGATCGCTGCATGCTTTGGCACTTTTACAACCCATTCTTGACTTAAGTTTTCTTCATCAATTTCCAGTGAAATACGGTTATCACGAACGCGTTTACTTAGTTCTATATTTGATACATCACGATTTTTTGAAAACCAGCCTTCGTCTTTGCCCTCAATTTCAATTTCAATGCTAAGCTCGTTGCTATCTACAGTGATAATTTCGATGCTGCCCACAGGGAAATCAATTTCAAGATTTTGGCCTTGGTTTAATGTAAGAGTTTCAGTAATACGTTTTTCATCGCCAGCATAAAGATTAGTTGAGATACTTGCGGCGATTAATGTCATTGCTAACGCTAATTTTTTCATGATGATTATTCCTTTTGATGACTGCGCTTAATCAGTTTTAACTGTTTGTTATTTAGTTAGACGCAGGCATCAATTAAAAAGGTTTAAAAAATTATTTATTTTTTTTCGAAAGTTTAAAGCCTTCCTTTTCAAGAAGCTTTAATAAACCTTGTGGGCCGTATAAATGAAGTGCGCCAACAGCAATAAAATGTGGTTGTTTGGTTAGAGGAGCCTTTAACTGATCTACCCAGTTGTTATTGCGATCAGTAAGCAGTACTTTTTCAGTTAACGCGCTGTAGCTGTCACCCGTAAAGGTTTCGCGGTAGTAGTTTTCAAGTGCGCTATCGTTGCCTCGCTTCCAGTTACCAATCAGACGATTAAAGTACTTATCCATATCAGCCAGTTCTTTTAAACCGTCTTCAATCATTTTGTTGTTATGTTTGCTAAACCCTTTAAACATTCCCATTTGTTGCTCTAGCGTTTCTAGTTGCATAATCGGAATTTGCAAACGTTGCGCGACATTCATTACTTGCTTGTCGATACCAAAGGAGTCTTGATAACCTGCTTTTTGGTATTCCATTAGGGTGATCTGTAGCATTACAGCAAAGGGCTGCATCTGTTGAAATAGCTCCATACCTAGGCCTAATTTCGCCATATAATTGCTTAGCGCTTTGTAATTTTTAGCAGATAGCTCTGACTGTAATGTTTTACCTGCAGGGAGCAGCATATAGTTCATCATTACTTGCTGCTGTTCTATTGGGTTCACCTTAGATAGATCAACCTCAACAACCATTTTGTCGGTTTTTTCAATCGCGCTTTTTACGTAGCTTGGTAATCCCGCCATTTGCTGATCACCCAAGTGAACAGTGCCAAGTAAATAAGATGTCACGCCATTTTTTTCAATTTTCCAAAGACTTGGGTTGATATTGCTGTTTGCAAATACTGGTTGAGCTAAACCGAGTAACAAAATTGGTAGTAGCAGTATTCGCGTAATTAAGAAAAGTCGCATTGCAGATCCTTGCGTTAATAATTAATTTTGCGTATCAGTGTACTTGATAGTGCAATATTAGTCTTTGCCTAATTATTAACAAAAAAGTTATAAGACTTTTAAAAATAAAGCGATATTCAAATAAGCTTTAGTCTTAGCATACATAATCTTTAAAATTGTATAAAATGGATTTTTTATTCTTTTTGCGTGTTTTTTTATGCTTATCTTGGTTTTAAGTTAATTCTATTGATTTAAAAATGCATAGATTTCTTGATTGACTTTTTTGCTCATAAACGATACTAATAAAAAAGAGGCCAAGCAGACGAACGCTTGGCTATTTTTGTAAAGAATTTATGGTTGCTTAAACACATGTTTAAAACAGTAAACGTATTAGTCCTAATTATTAACGTGGTGATTATTATTACCGCGGGGGCTTCGTAGTGCTGTAGCAAAAGTTAAGCATTGAGAGAGCCCCCGAACTGAAAAGTCCGGGGGCTTTTTTTTGGCAGTAAGAAAATGAGCAAGAAGTAAACATCACAGGGTAGAGAAAATGACAGGTGCAGAGTTAACAATCGATTTATTAGCCAAACATGGCGTGAAAGAGGTATTTGGTTACCCTGGTGGTGCGATTATGCCAATTTACGATGCGTTGTATGGCTCGCCTGTTACTCACTATCTAACCCGTCATGAACAAGGCGCTGGTTTTGCCGCTGTTGGTTATGCCAGAAGCACGGGCAAACTAGGGGTTTGTTTTGCAACTTCAGGCCCTGGTGCGACAAACCTTATCACCGCACTTGCCGATGCCATGATGGATTCTGTACCACTGCTTGCAATTACCGGCCAAGTACCTACCGCTGCGATTGGCTCAGATGCTTTTCAAGAAGTTGATGTGTTAGGTATGTCACTGAGCTGTACTAAACACAGCTACATGGTAGAACGAGCTGAAGATTTAGCCGAGGTTTTACAAGAAGCGATGCATTTAGCGCAATCAGGCCGACCAGGCCCCGTGCTTGTTGATATTCCAAAAGATATCCAAATGGGCGCTGTTAATTATCATCCTTGGCTTGCGGCAGACGACTACAAACCTGAATTGAGCCAATTGGAACTAACCAAAGCTAATGAACTACTAAGCCAAGCGAAAAAACCACTGGCGTATGTGGGTGGCGGTGTACAAATGGCAGATGCACAAGATGAGCTTATGCAATTCTTAAAAGCGACTAATATGCCTGCTGTAAGCACATTAAAAGCGCTTGGGTCTGTGACACCTGATTATGCCTATAACCTCGGAATGCTGGGCATGCACGGCGGTCAAGCAGCTAACTTAGCAGTGCAAGAATGCGATTTGCTAGTGTGTATTGGTGCTCGTTTTGACGACCGTGTAACAGGTAACCTTGCTAAATTTGCCAGTAAAGCTAAGGTTATCCATTTAGATGTTGATGCTGCTGAGGTAGGTAAGCGAAAACCAGTTAATGCCTCACTGGTTGCTGATTTAAAAGATTCATTACCGCATTTAGCGACGCACAAAAGTAATCCAGAATGGTTGGCGCATATCAGTCACATGCAACAGCAATATGCATGGCGCTATGACTACCCTGGTGAAAAAGTATATGCCCCTTATTTATTAAACCGCTTAAGCCGTTTAATGCCAAATAATGGCGTGGTGTGCTGCGATGTTGGTCAGCACCAAATGTGGGTTGCGCAACATATGACGTTTTCACATCCAAGTAATCATTTAAGCAGTGGCGGTGCAGGCACTATGGGCTTTGGTTTACCCGCCGCAATCGGTGCGCAAATCGCTCGTCCTAACGACTTTGTCTTAACCGTTTCTGGCGATGGTTCAATCATGATGAACATTCAAGAGCTAGCCACAATTCGTCGTAACAACTTACCCGTTAAACTACTTATTTTAGATAACCAGCGTTTAGGTATGGTTAGACAGTGGCAGCAACTTTTCTTTGATGGTCGCTACAGTGAAACAAATCTTTCAGATAATCCTGATTTTGTACAATTGGCCGCTGTTTTTGGTATTCCGGGTGAAACCATCACCCATGCAAACCAAGTCGATGAAGCGATAGATAAATTAGTGGCGAGTGAAGGCCCTTATATTCTTCACGCGTGTATAGATGATAAAGAAAATGTTTGGCCATTAGTACCGCCAGGCGCCGCAAATGATCAAATGCTAACTGAGGTGGCAAAATGAAGCACAACTTATCAATCGAAGTGAAACAACAAAGTATCGCATTAGAGCGGTTTTTACGTGTAACACGCCACCGCGGGTTTAATTTAACCTCAATGAACATTGAGACTAGCGAAGAAAAGTATATTGTAAATATGATGGTAGACAGTGACCGACCTATTTATTTATTAACACAACAATTAAAAAAGTTAGTTGAAGTAAACCAAGTTGAAATACTTGAACAACAATCGATAGCAGCAACTAGCTAATTATTATTTTTTAAGGTTTTACAGAATGTCAGATTTAATTTGGTTCAATGGCAAAATTATTGCACAAGAACAAGCAACTACTCACGTACTTAGTCATGCGCTGCACTATGGTAGCTCAGTATTTGAAGGTGTACGCGCATACGAAACGCCAAATGGTCCAGCTATTTTCCGTTTGCAAGATCACACCAAGCGTTTATTTGATTCAGCAAAAATTTACCGTATGCAAATCCCTTACACAGCTGATGAAATTAATGAAGCGTGTAAAGCAGCAGTACGTGAAAACGGTTTAAAAAATGCGTACCTACGTCCGTTTGCGTTTTTAGGCAATGTGGGATTAGGCGTAAATCCTAAATCACATAAAGCAGACGTTGCCGTTGCCGCAATGGAATGGGGTACGTATTTAGGTGACGGCGCATTAGAAGCGGGCGTTGATGCGTGTGTTTCATCATGGAACCGTTTAGCACCGAATACCATGCCAACAGCAGCAAAAGCAGGTGGTAACTATTTGTCATCGCAGCTAATTTCAGGTGAAGCAAAACGTAACGGCTACGTTGAAGGTATCGCACTTGATGTAAATGGCTATCTTAGTGAAGGTGCTGGCGAAAACCTATTTATTGTTAAAAACGGGGTGATTTATACGCCTCCAACAACCGCTGCAATTCTGCCGGGCTTAACACGCGATACCATGATGTATCTTGCGAAAAAAGCAGGCTTTGAAGTACGTGAAGAATCAATCTCGCGTGAAGCGCTTTACCTTGCAGATGAGTTCTTTATGACAGGCACAGCAGCAGAAGTAACACCAGTGCGTAGCGTAGATCAAATTGAAATTGGTACAGGTAAGCGCGGTGAAATCACTGAGCAATTACAACAAGCGTATTTTGATTTAGTGAAAGGCCAAACAGATGATGACAACGGCTGGCTAACACTAATCAACGAATAATAGAAAAACACGACATATTTATTGGGAATGAGGAATGGGGCAGAGCCCTAAAATGAGGTAAACCATGGCAAAATTAAGAAGTGCAACAACAACTGAAGGTCGTAAACGTGCTGGTGCTCGTGCACTCTGGCGTGCAACAGGGATGACAGATAAAGACTTTGGTAAACCCATTGTTGCTGTGGTGAACTCATATACCCAGTTTGTACCGGGTCATGTTCACTTAAATCAACTAAGTGAAATGATGGTTGAAACCATTCGTGATGCAGGCGGTGTTCCGCGCGAATTTAATACTATTGCGATTGATGATGGTATCGCTATGGGTCATGGCGGTATGCTGTATTCATTGCCTTCACGTGACCTAATTGCAGACTCTGTTGAATATATGGTGAATGCTCACTGTGCGGATGCCATGGTGTGTATTTCAAACTGCGACAAAATCACCCCAGGAATGTTGTTAGCTGCACTTCGCTTAAATATTCCGGTGATTTTTGTATCAGGTGGACCAATGGAAGCGGGTAAAACGCGCCTTGCTGAAATTGATATCAAGCTTGATTTAGTTGATGCCATGGTAAAAGGTGCCGATCCATCGGTAAGTGATGAAGATTCAGACCAAGTTGAGCGTAGCGCCTGCCCAACTTGTGGTTCGTGCTCAGGTATGTTTACTGCAAACTCAATGAACTGTTTATTAGAAGCGCTTGGTTTAGCGCTGCCTGGTAACGGTACCACATTAGCAACACACAAAGATCGCAAACAACTTTATGTGGAAGCAGGTCGTCGTATTGTCGATTTATGCCGCAGCTACTACCGTGATGAAGATGATTCAGTGCTCCCTCGCAATATTGCCGATCGCAGTGCGTTTATCAATGCCATGACGTTAGATATTGCAATGGGCGGTTCATCAAATACCGTGTTACACATCATCGGCGCGGCACAAGAAGCGGGCGTTGATTTTGATATGACCCATATTGATCAGCTGTCACGTCAAACACCTTTCTTATGTAAAGTAGCACCAGCAACACCTGAATATCATATCGAAGATGTGCACCGCGCTGGTGGCATTATGGGTATTCTTAACGAGCTTGGTAAAGCAGGTAAGTTAGAACTAAATGCAGGCCATGTGGCTGGTGGCACCTTAGGTGAATTAATTGAAAAATGGGATGCAACCAATTCTGAAAATAGCGCTGCACAAAAATTCTATAAAGCGGGCCCTGCGGGTATTCGTACCACTAAAGCGATGAGCCAAGAAACGCGTTGGCCTGAACTCGATTTAGATCGTGAAAATGGCTGTATTCGCAGTGTTGAACATGCGTTTAGTCAAGATGGTGGTTTAGCGGTGCTTTACGGCAACCTTGCGCCAGACGGTTGTATTGTTAAAACCGCCGGTGTTGCAGACGGCATGTTGGTATTTAAGGGCACTGCGAAAGTATTCGAATCTCAAGATGATGCAGTTGACGGCATCTTAGGTGGCCAAATCGAAAAAGGGGATGTGGTTATCATCCGCTATGAAGGACCAAAAGGCGGTCCTGGCATGCAAGAAATGTTGTATCCGACTAGCTACCTAAAATCGATGGGATTAGATAAAGATTGTGCGCTATTAACGGATGGTCGCTTTTCTGGTGGTACATCGGGCTTATCAATTGGTCACGCATCGCCTGAAGCAGCTAGCCAAGGGGCAATCGCGTTAGTTGAAAACGGCGATGAAATTGTCATTGATATCACCAAGCGCAGCATTGATATGATTGTTAGCGATAAAGAACTTGCCGCGCGTCATGAAAAGCAATTAGCGCGCGGTAAAGATGCTTATAAGCCAGTGGATCGCGTACGTAGTGTAACGCCTGCATTAAAAGCCTATGCGTTATTGGCAACCAGTGCGGATAAAGGCGCGGTACGTGACCTTAAAAAGTTAGAGGAGCTCAGTTAATGGTCTCCCAAGAGCTCGATTATTTTCGCGCTATTATCCAAGCCAACATGGAGCCCTTGGCAAAAGTAACTGAGGTCAGCCCAGTTACTAGCCTTGAGCAGAAACTTGGCAATCATATTTGGCTAAAGCGTGAAGATCAGCAGCCAGTATATTCGTTTAAATTACGCGGTGCGTATAACAAATTGAAGCAGTTACCAAAAGGCTCACAAGTTGTTACCGCATCTGCTGGTAACCATGCACAAGGCGTGGCGCTTAGTGCTAGTCACCTTGGTCATACAGCACGTATTGTAATGCCAGTGACTACACCAGAAATCAAAGTAAATGCGGTGCGCAATCTGGGTGGCGAAGTGATTTTACATGGCCATCACTTTGATGCTGCAAATGCCCATGCATTAGAAATTGCTGAAAAAGAAGGTGCAGTGTTTGTGCCGCCGTTTGATGATAAAGATGTGATCATCGGGCAAGGCACCATTGCGCGAGAACTGATGCAGCAGTTGCCATTACTTGATGCGGTATTTATTCCGGTAGGCGGCGGTGGCTTATTGGCAGGTATGTCAATTTACTTAAAATCACTGCGACCTGACATTAAAGTAATTGGTGTTGAAGCTGAAGATAGTGCGTGTTTAAAAGCAGCTATGGAAGCAGGTGAACCAGTGGAACTTGAGCGCGTAGGCAGTTTTGCTGATGGTGTTGCGGTTAAAATCATTGGTAAAGAAACCTTTCGCTTAGCGCAAAAATACTGTGATGAGGTGATTACCGTTTCGAGTGATGAAATTTGCGCCGCGATGCAAGATATTTTTGTCTCAACCCGCGCTATTGCTGAACCGTCTGGTGGTTTATCACTCGCAGGGCTTAAAAAATGGGTAGCACAAACGGGTTCAAAAGGTAAAAATCTAGCGGCAATTTTATCAGGTGCAAACCTTAACTTTGATAGATTGCGTTATGTGGCAGAGCGTACTGCGCTGGGTGAGCATAACGAAGCACTTTTAGCGGTAACTATTAAAGAAGAAAAAGGCAGTTTTAAAAGTTTCTGTAAGGCACTAAATGGTCGCTCAATTACGGAATTTAATTACCGTTACACAGGCCCAGGCGATGCTGAAATTTTTGTTGGTGTTGGCTTGCGTAATGGTGAAGCGGAACTGGTGAGCTTAAAACAAGAGTTGACTGATAAAGGCTATGCTTTTGTTGATATGACCAATAACGAGCTTGCTAAATTGCATGTGCGCTATATGGTTGGCGGTAAACCGGGTGAACAGTTATCAGAGCGCTTATTCCGTTTTGAGTTTCCCGAATATCCAGGAGCGCTCGAGCGTTTTCTTGATACCTTAGGCGCAAATTGGAATATCAGCTTATTCCACTATCGCAATCATGGTGCCGCAACCGGAAATGTATTGGCTGCATTTGAAGTTCCTGAGCAAGATAACGCAGCCTTTAGCGAGCACTTACAACGTTTAGCTTATGCTTATCAAGAAGAAACACACAATCCGTGTTATTTGCAGTTTTTGTCGAGTAAAGCACAAAAGCTTGCGCAGGTAGCAAACAGCTAGCGTAAACAACTTACCTAAATGCCCCAATTATTGGGGCATTTTCTATTCTGATCATCACAGCAAGATTTGCTATCATAGCGCTATTCAAATTTAGCTTGTGTTGAAGATGTCTCACACCGCACTTTTTACCGCAATCGATACGCTATTAACTAAAACACAAGCCTATTGGCAATGTGTTGCTTTTGCGTCGCGCGAAATACCTTGGCCGCATTTAACAGAAACCCTGCTGGCGTTATCTGACGATGATGTTGAAAAGCTTGAAAGCAATCAAGTTGAGTTACAGCGTTACTTGGCCAATCTTATCCCTGAGTTAGACAATGTTGAAAGCGTGTTGCAACTGCCAAGCGCAAATAAGCAGGCAGCTGAATTTCCGTTTTGGCTTACAAACGGCATAAAAGGAAGCAAAATTGCGCAATTAGAAAGCTTTGTGATGCAAACTGCAGAGCAAGATTTACCGCTGCTAGAGTGGTGCGCAGGTAAAGGGCATTTAGGGCGGTTATATCATTTTGCTCATAAAGTGCCAGTACAGAGCGTTGAAATTCAGCCTCAGCTGGTGGCCGAGGGGCAGCAGTTGGCACAGCAGTTTGGTTTAGATATAAAACTGGCTGAATTGGATGTTTTATCTGAACATGCGGCAGATTATTTACAGCAAGAACAACATGCGGTGGCACTTCATGCCTGTGGCGGGTTACACCAAGCACTGATTAAACATGGTGTTGCCAAAGGCACTAAATTAATGAGTATTTCACCGTGTTGTTATCACTTATTTCAGCAATCTGAGCAGTATGAAGCAATGAGTGAGATTGCCAAGCAGTCTCAGGTTGCCTTTACTGCCAGTGATTTAAAACTCGCGCTGCAAGAAACAGTCACCTCAGGTAAACGCATTTCACGTTTACGCGAAACTGAAACCGTATGGCGTTTAGCATTTGATTGTTTGCTTGATGATGTACTTGAAAAAGACAGCTATCTTCCGGTGCCGTCCGCCAAAAAAGCGTTGTTCACCGGTGAGTTTAGTGATTTTTGTACGTGGGCTGCCAAGCAAAAAAATATCACTTTACCAGCACAAATAGATTACGCAGCTTATTTAGCGCAAGGCAAATTACGGCGTCAGATTACGCAGCGCATTGAGTTAGTGCGCCATGGCTTTAGGCGTTTGATTGAGCTTTGGTTAGTGCTTGACCGTGTTTTATATTTGGAGCAATTTGGCTACCGCGTTACACTCAGTGAGTTTTGTGAAAAACAAATCACACCAAGAAATATACTAATTCAGGCAAAAGCCTAAAAAACTATCAGGAACGCAAATACTGATGAATAAATTAGCGCATCTTTTTGTTAAGAATCGCTCGTGGGCAAAAGAAACAACGGATCGGGATCCTGAGTTTTTTAAGATTCTTTCAATGCAACAAAACCCCGAATATTTATGGATCGGCTGTGCCGACTCCCGTGTGCCCGCTAACGAGATAGTGGGTCTATTACCGGGCGAATTATTTGTTCATAGAAATGTGGCAAATATGGTGGTACATACCGACCATAACTGCTTGTCTGTACTACAATATGCAGTAGAGGTTTTAAAAGTAAAACACATTATGGTTGTAGGGCACTACGGCTGTGGTGGCGTAAAAGCAGCGCTTGACGGCATTCGACTTGGTTTAATCGATAATTGGCTGCGTCATGTTGTCGATGCGCGCGATAAATATGAGACTGAACTTAGTAGTTCTGTTAGTGAGCAGCAAAAGTTTGATCGCTTATGTGAAATAAACGTCATTGAGCAAGTGAAGAATGTGTGCCAAACAAATATCGTGATGGATGCGTGGGAAAGAGGGCAAGCATTAGAAGTCCATGGCTGGATATATGGGTTGGCCGATGGCCATATTAGAGATTTAGAAACCAGCATTAATGGGGCGAACGATGTGGCAAAAATTTATAATAATGCCGTTCAAGGTGTGTTTAGTCGTTAGTGCGTATTTTGCGTTAACAGCTAATAATGCCTATGCCGAGCAAGTTGTACCACAAACGACAGAGCAAAAAATAACACTGCGTTTTGCAGTGCCGCATTTTCCACCGTACATTTATTTAAATGAAAATAAAAAGCTTGCAGGGCAAGGTATTGTGCGTGTAACGCAAGTACTTAATAACTTGGAAGTAAACTACGAGTTTGAGCTTGTTGCAAATTACGGTGTGGCGCTGCGTGAAATGCGAAGTGGCAATGTTGATGGTTTTTTCTTAGCGACGCAAAATCGTTTTCGCGACCGTATTGCAAAAATTAGCGATGCGGTACTCATTAATAATTGGAGCTGGTTTTATAAAACATCTAATGTAATTGATGTGAAACACAGTGGATTTCGCGAACAAGCAAAAATAGGCACTATTTTAAACACCAATACGCAGGTGTGGCTACAAGATAATAATTATCCTATAGCAACGCTTAGTAATGATGTGGATACGCTAGTTGAAATGCTGTTGGCTGACCGACTAGATGCGGTGTTTTTATCGGAGAGTGTGTTTGTTCATGCGTTATCAAAACGCTCGCAAAGCCTTGATAATATAGCAAGTATTATTGAAGCAAGCAGAGATTTCTCAGTTTACTTTTCAAATAACTTTTTAGTAGAGCACCGCTGGTTTTTAGACGCATTTAACAGCGAGTTAGCAAAATTAAAAGCACAGGAAAAAGAAGCGCTTTAGCTTCTTTTTTATTCTGCGTCTTTATCGGCAAGCTTTGCTTCTAGCTCGTTCACACGTTGCTCTAAAATCGCTAATTTCTCACGTGTTCTTAATAATACTTGGCTTTGTACTTCAAAATCTTCACGGCTAACAAAATCCATTTCACTTAATTTATTTTGAATAGCTTGTTTCGTTTTGCCTTCCAATGTATCTGCTAAGTTTTTAACACCTTGTGGCATGTTTTCAGTAATTTGCTTGGCAATTTCTTCAAGTTTAGCTGGGTTAATCATAGTCAAATTCTAGTAATAAAAACTGCGTTTAGTTTAACCCATCAGGGCTTGCAGGCAAAGACAATCCTTGCGCCTGACATAGCTGCATTTTAAAATCCCTTTCTTTGTTGTATTAATGCAAGCGATTTTAATGAAACTCAATCCTAAACAAGATGAAGCGGTTAAATATATCAGTGGTCCATGCCTAGTGCTGGCAGGCGCTGGCTCAGGTAAAACCCGTGTAATCACAAATAAAATTGCCTACTTAGTGCAAAAGTGCGAATACAAGGCACGCAATATTGCAGCGGTAACCTTTACTAATAAAGCAGCAAAAGAAATGCGTGAGCGTGTGGCACAAACACTGGGTAAGCAAGAAGCGAAAGGGTTATGGGTTTCTACGTTTCACACGCTTGGCTTGGAAATTGTTAAAAAAGAGCTAGATGCACTGGGTTATAAACCAGGTTTTTCATTATTTGATGACCAAGACAGCAACAAACTCTTGGCTGATTTAACAGAGCCCGAATTAAAAGGCGATAAAGACTTACTTAATCTGTTAAAAATGCAAATTTCGAATTGGAAAAATGACCTGATTTTGCCACAGCAGGCCATTGCGGAAGCGAGAGAGCAACAAAAAGTACAATTTGCTCAGCTTTATGCGCGTTTTCAAAATCAATTGCGCGCCTATAATGCGCTCGATTTTGATGATTTAATTATGATCCCAACTTTGCTGCTAAGCGCTAAGCCAGAGGTGCGTGAACGCTGGCAAAATCGCTTTCGCTATTTGTTGGTGGATGAATATCAAGATACTAATACAAGCCAATATCAATTAGTTAAGCTATTGGTAGGTGAACGTGCGCGCTTTACCGTGGTAGGCGATGATGACCAAAGTATCTATTCTTGGCGCGGAGCAAAACCACAAAACCTAGTGCTGTTGAGTAAAGACTTTCCCGGATTACGTTTAATTAAACTTGAGCAAAATTATCGTAGTGCTGGCCGAATTCTTAAGTCTGCCAATATTCTTATTGCTAATAACCCGCACGTGTTTGATAAAAAGTTATTTAGTGAATTAGCATACGGCGAGCAGATTAAAGTTATTGCGACAAAGGATGAAGAGCATGAAGCTGAGAGAGTGGTTGCTGAGATTATTTCGCATAAGTTTATGAAGCGCACCAGCTATAAAGACTACGCAATTTTGTATCGTGGTAATCACCAAGCAAGGGTATTTGAAAAAGCCTTAATGGGAAGCCATATTCCGTACAAAATTAGCGGCGGTATGTCGTTTTTCTCACGTGCAGAAATTAAAGACATTATGGCGTATTTAAGGTTATTGGTGAATCAAGATGACGATAACGCCTTTTTACGTATCGTAAATACGCCACGTCGTGAAATTGGCCCTATCACACTTGAAAAATTAGGATCGCTGGCGAATGAAAAGCACATTAGTTTGTTTGCTGCGTGTTTTGAGCCTGACTTATCATCGCGCTTAGCTGGGCGTGGTTATAATGCGTTAATGGGTTTTGCCCGTTGGGTAGTTGAACTTTCAGACCGCGCAACTCGCGGAGATACTCTTGAAGCCGTAAAAGACATGGTACGAGAGATTAATTACGAAGATTTCTTGTATGAGACCTCAACTAGCGCTAAAGCTGCTGAAATGCGTATGAAAAACGTGTCGGAGCTGTATCGTTGGATCACCGATATGTTAGTTGGCAGTAGTGAAAACCCACCGCTAACATTATCAGAAGTTGTAATGAAGCTGACACTACGCGACATGCTTGAACGCAACGAAGAAGAGGATGAATCTGATGCAGTGCAATTACTGACATTACACGCATCGAAAGGCTTGGAATATCCTTATGTGTTTATGGTGGGTATGGAAGAGGGATTGTTACCACACCAAACCAGTATTGATGAAGATAACGTTGAAGAAGAAAGGCGTTTAGCTTACGTAGGCATTACTCGTGCGCAGCAAGAGTTGATTTTAACCTATGCGAAAGAGCGCAGAATGTTTGGTGAAATGGCAACGCCAGAGTTAAGTCGTTTTGTTGCTGAAATGCCACAAGATGATCTTGCTTACGAAATGCGAAAACAACCGCAAAATCAACAACAACGAATGGAAAAAGGCCAAGCGCGCGTTGCTAATTTACGCGCCATGTTAAAGAAATAACGTTTACTTTTTATTGGTTTTACTGAGCAGAGATTGGCTTTTATCGAACTGCGATAGCTGCTCAGAGCCTTGCGCCAGCGGGCTTAAGAATAAGTTGATACCAAGTATTTTGAGCGCCGACTGAAAATTCACTATGGCAGGTCCGGTTGCGATAATTTCACACTTGCTGCCTTTTGTAAGTGCAAGTAAGGCTGCAAGCTGTTGTTGTGCTATTTTCTCTGTGACTAACTTTCGACAAAAGTTAAGCTCTAACTGCATAAAATCAAATTCCACACAGGTTAGCTTTGCAAGATCGATTTGCTGACGAGCAACGTCAATAACACCTATCTTAAATCCTAATTTTTTGAGCTTTGCTAGATTATCAACTTGGGTCGTCGACATTTCAGCAAGGTTACTGTCGTTAATTAACCAGCAAATATTATTTGCTGACTTACTTAGTTCTTTGTAAAAACGATCAAATTCACGTGCCAAAATACTGGTGTGCAGTTGCAAAAACACCGTACCATTTTGCACAACATGAGGGAGAATTTGATTTAATAAATAATCACAGTAATCAATTGCTGCATGTTGTTCTTGTAATAAGTGAGAAAGGGCTATTGTTGCACCTGACTCTAGTGTTAGCTGTGGATTGTAAAAAGTAGCGACACTGTGATCTTTATGCAGATCAATCACATTTGATTTGGCAAAACTTAGTTGCCCAGCGTTAATTTCTGTCGGGCAAATCAGGCTACTTCTTGGCTCTAAGTGTTCAGCGCTGAGCTCAATGGTACCTTTGCCAGATTTCTTCGCTTGGTACATAGCACTGTCTGCGTCACGAATAATTTGGTCAGTGCTGGTATAGGTTTTATTGCTGTATGCAATACCAATGCTTGCCCCACTTTTAATGCATAATTCATTAATACAAAATGGTTTATTCATTAATTTAATAATGCGCTTAGCGATAAGCTCAGCTTCGTCTTTGTGCTGTAAATGAGTTAATAAAATAACAAATTCATCACCACCAAAACGTGCTAGTAAATCATGCTCACGAATGCAGGTAGAAAACTCATTAGCAGTCGATTTTAAAAATTTATCGCCAGCGTGATGACCGAGAGTATCATTGATATCTTTAAAATTATCGAGGTCAATAAACATCACAGCAAAGCCGTGCGATTTATCCCGCTTATGGCGTTGCAGAGTTTTATCTAATTGAGAAATAAACAAACTTCGGTTTGCTAAGCCTGTTAAATTATCATGATGGGCATCATGAAATAATTGCCGTTCAATTTTCTTACGCTCTTCAATTTGCAATTGCAAATGAATGTTGGCTTGCTGTAATTCAGCCGTTTTTTCTTTCACTCTTTGCTCTAATTGGTTATCTGCCAAGTGTTTTACGATTACATTGGAAATTTGCTCAGAGACAAAAGAGATAAGTTCAATATCAGATTGTTTGTAGCTGTATTCATTATTAAACGCCTGACAAGCCAATACACCAATTACTTGTTGGCGGTGATAAAGCGGCACGCCAATCCAAGAAGTTGGTAAAGGAGAGTTATTAAATTTAGCAGGCAGCTCAACATGACCTTTTGCTACTTCATTTAACACACGGTTTCGGTCAAACAATTCCGTTTTACCTGAGCGAATAACAAATTCAGTTAAGCCTTTAGAGAAGGTACGAGGTTGATAATCAACAGACATTTCATCCACTGCGTAAGGACAGCTGATCATATTTTCGCTGTGATCATAAAGCGCGATAAATAGGTTTTTAGCGAAGACTTCTTCGTTAACAATATTGTGAACTCGCTCAAAAAAGTCTTGGTTGTTAAGACTTTTTGTTGCTAGCTTAGAAATCGCGTACAAAATGTTTTGTTTGCGAATAGTATCTTGGTTTCGCGCAATTTCGCGGCTTAACTGTTCTGTGCGCTCAGCAACTTGTTGCGCCATATACTGGCGCTTTTTAACACGTTCAACCGCGGTACTAAAATAGAATGCAACCGTTTCGAAAAGTGCTATCTGACTATCATCAAACGGCTGATTTACATTATAGCTTTGCGTTGCCATAACGCCTATCACGCGACCATCATGATGGATTGGCACACCTAACCAGTATTCACAGGGCGTGCCCATAACGCGGCATACACCTTTAATTTCGCAATCAGCAATTTGTTCTTTATTAAATAGTTTGGTTTTTCCGGTCTTAAATACAAGTCCGGTAAGCGAATTATCGAGCATTCCTGTTTGTTGGGCTTGAATTGGTAAATGAATGCCATCGATCTCGTCGACAAAATAAGTTAGTTCGAGTTCGCCAATATCTGGGTTGAATAACACCACATAAAAGTTTCTACATGGCAGGCTGCTTTCTAAAATTTGCTGAATAGCGGGGTAGAGCAAGGTAAGTTCTGATACTTTACTTGCTTGTTCGGATAATTGTAATAACGCAGTTTGCGTTTGCAAAGAGGTTTGATATTTCTTTACTAAACTTTTTAAGCGCTTTATTTTTCTTTGCTGTGAGCCGCTATCGGCATGAGCATCTTCCATTGCTATTTCTTATTATTAGGTAGAATTTATAGCAGTGTGAACCCAACCGAACCACACAGTTAATCACTGCCTATTTTTTAACCTTATTTTTCCATTTTTCGTTTTAAATAGCAATCTTGTCGATGAAATCGCTCTGATGTTTAACTTGTTGATAAATATGGTTTTTTAAATAATTCGAATATTCTTTTTTATTCTAACTTGTGTTTTCTTAGTTATATAAATGTTAACCAATAAAAAAGCCGCTTAGTTAAGCGGCTTTTTTACAATACGTTTTATGTTTATTGGCCTTTTGCCATAAACTCAATTGCATCTTTAATTTCATCATCAGAACAGTTCATACACGTACCGCGAGGAGGCATTGCATTGAAACCATTAATTGCATGCTGCATTAGTACATCCATGCCTTTCGCCATGCGAGTATCCCAGTCAGCTTTTGTCTTTGGCGCGCCTAGAGCACCTGTACCGTGACAACCAAAACAACTTGCTTGATACACTTGTTGGCCAGTACGTGGACCTGTTGGCTCAGCAACAACTGGTTCTGCACCTGCTAAATAAACAGAGCCAACTGGAGCGATACGTTTTTTAATTGCTTCTTCAGTTAACGAGTTATCAAAAGGTGCTGCAACTGCGACAGTTGCACTCATCATTAGTAATGCTGCTGTTAATTTTTTCATTTTTTACTTGCTCACAAATTGAGGTGATCAATCACAATAGACGGAAATTAGCACAATTATAACGTTTGCTGCGAATTTATAAAATGGTTAGTTATGGCTATTTAGTCGTAAAATATGAAAAAGTTGCGCTAGCGCAACTTTTTCTTTTGTTACAGGGTTAGCTCATTTTTACTAATTGTGCGATGGCTTTTTCAATACCGCTTGCCGCTTCGCGAATATTTGTCGCTAACATATAAGCTGGCGTGCTGATTACTTTTGCACTTTGGTCGACAATAATATCGTCTACCGCACAGTTTTGGTGTGCTGCGCCTAATGCGTTAACAATATTTGCTGTATCTAGGTCATTGCCAATGGTTGCAAGTGTGCCTGCGGCGTAAACTTGTGGAATAATTGCCGGTGCAATACAAATATAGGCTGCCGGTTTTTGCGCATCAGCAAATGCACGACACGCGTTGGCAACGTCTTCATTGATCTCGCACTCAGCGCCTTTTAATGCGAAATCACATAAATTTTTCGCAGCGCCAAAACCACCAGGTAAAGCGAGTGCATCAAACTCTGAAATGTTGAGCTCTTTAAGATCCTTGATCTCACCTCGTGCAATACGCGCAGATTCGACTAGTACGTTGCGTTTCTCAGGCATTTCCTCGCCAGTGATATGATTAATTACATGGTGTTGATCTATATTGGGTGCGAAACATTGGTAACTTGCACCCTGCAGTTCAATATTTAACAGCGTTAATACTGCCTCATGAATTTCAGCGCCATCAAATACACCACAGCCACTTAAAATCACTGCTATCTTTTTCATATATCTATTCCATATCTCAAGATTAGTTAAGCATTATATTCTAGCTATAAAGAAACGATGTAAATAAAAAAAAATTATAAAAAGATCGCTAGGATCTTTGATCTTTTATTGGTAGAGTAACTGCCCTGCTAAAGATTAGGATGTTCCTTGCCAAGCTTTAAGGATAAAAAGTTTAGCAGTTTCCACATCTTGGAAAATTAATAATAATAACAATACGCTAGTAAATTAGCTTTGTTAACTCATTGTATATTAACCAAAAATTAAGATTCTCCATTTGTTTTTTCAAATTCGGGGAAGGCTCTGTTACATCTTTACTAACAAACTTATCCACAGGTTACAACCAGTTGGCCTGAAGAATATTTCAACAATTCGTTTACTGCTTGCACTGCACTGATTATTTCTGTTGTTTATAGAGCTGAATTCTCGTTTTCTTATCGGGGATATGGCATGCTATCGGCAATTTATGTTTAATCGTTTTAAGGCGAGTGCTAATGGCTCAGATCCCTGAAAATCCGTTAATCTTGGTTGATGGTTCATCATACTTATTCCGTGCTTACCATGCTCCACCACATCTAACTAACTCAAAAGGTGAGGCCACCGGTGCTATCTATGGTGTAATTAATATGCTTAAGAGTTTAGTTAAGCAGTATTCGCCAAGTCATATGGTAGTGATCTTTGACGCCAAAGGTCCAACTTTTCGCAATGATATGTATTCTGAATACAAGGCAAACCGTCCACCGATGCCTGATGATCTGCGCACTCAAATTGAGCCTATTCACAATATTATCAAGGCTATGGGTTTACCGCTTATTAGCATTCCGGGTGTTGAAGCCGATGATGTAATTGGCACATTAGCGAAACGCGCGTCAGAACAAAAACGTCATGTACTTATTAGTACAGGCGATAAAGATATGGCGCAGTTAGTTGATGAGCATGTAACACTTATCAACACCATGACTAATACGATTATGGACCCTGCTGGAGTTGTTGATAAATTTGGTATTGGTCCTGAGTTAATCATCGATTATCTCGCATTAATGGGCGATAAAGTCGATAACATTCCAGGTGTACCAGGTGTGGGCGAAAAAACGGCTCTTGCAATGCTGCAAGGACTCGGATCTATTGATTCACTTTACGATAACTTAGACAAAATCGCAGATCTTGGTTTCCGTGGTTCAAAAACCATGTCGAAGAAACTAGATGATAATAAAGAACAGCTTCAGCTTTCTTATGAGCTTGCAACGATTAAGTTGGATGTAGAGGTTGAGCAAAACTTGGATTCTTTCGAAGTTGCGGCGCCAAATACCGATGAATTGATCAAGCTTTATGGCGAGTGTGAATTTAAGCGTTGGTTAAGTGAATTACTTGATGGTGACACCGCACCTGCTGCGGAAGTTGAAGTGGCAACTAAACCTGTTGAAACAAATTACGAAACGATATTAACTGAAGCACAGTTAGATAGTTGGGTTGATAAATTACAAGCGGCAGATCTTTTCGCATTTGATACTGAAACCACCAGCCTTGATTACATGCAAGCTGATCTAGTCGGTATGAGCTTTGCGGTAACAGAAGCGGAAGCAGCTTATTTGCCGCTTAAACATGATTATTTAGGTGCGCCAGAACAACTAAGTCACGAGCTAGTATTTGCTAAACTTGCGCCGATTTTAGCTGATGAAAATAAAGCAAAAGTAGGGCAAAACCTTAAATACGATAAGAGCGTATTAGCGCGAGCGGGTATTGAACTTAATGGTATTCGTTTTGATACCATGCTTGAGTCTTACGTACTCAATAGTGTTGGTACTCGTCATGATATGGACTCACTTGCGCTAAAATATCTCGGCCATAAAAACATTAGTTTTGAAGAAATTGCAGGTAAAGGCAAAGCGCAGCTAACCTTCAATCAAATTGAGCTAGAAAAAGCGGCACCTTATGCGGCGGAAGATGCCGACATAACCTTGCGTTTGCATAATACGCTTTGGCCAATGTTAGAAAAAGAGCCTGAACTAGTGGATGTTTTCAATTCAATCGAATTGCCATTGGTAAACGTATTATCAGATATGGAACGTACCGGTGTTCATATTGATAGCCAAATGTTGGCACAGCAAAGTGTTGAAATTGCAGCGCGTCTTGAAGAGCTAGAAAAAGAAGCGTATGAGATTGCAGAAGAGGAGTTCAACCTAAGCTCAACCAAGCAATTACAAGGTATTCTGTTTGAAAAACTTGGCTTACCAGTATTAAAGAAAACACCAAAAGGTGCGCCGTCGACAGCGGAAGAAGTGCTGCAAGAACTTGCTCACGATTATCCATTGCCTAAATTGATTATTGAGCACCGTGGTTTAGCCAAGCTCAAATCAACGTATACTGATAAATTACCTAAAATGGTAGATGAAGTAACTCAGCGTGTGCATACTTCGTATCATCAAGCAGTTACCGCAACAGGTCGCTTAAGTTCAAGCGATCCTAACTTACAGAATATTCCAATTCGTAATGAAGCAGGTCGCCGAATTCGTCAGGCCTTTGTTGCGGCTCCTGGCAAATTAATAATGGCGGCTGACTACAGTCAAATTGAATTGCGTATTATGGCGCATTTATCGCAAGATAACGGCCTATTAAGTGCATTTGCTGAAGGTAAAGATGTTCACAGCGCAACGGCTGCGGAAGTATTTGGTGTACCACTTGAAACCGTTACATCTGATATGCGTCGTAAAGCTAAGGCTGTAAACTTCGGTCTAATTTACGGCATGAGTGCCTTTGGTTTGTCACGTCAACTAGATATCCCGCGTAATGAAGCACAACATTATATGGATACCTATTTTGAACGCTTCCCTGGTGTACTTGAGTATATGGAACGCACGCGTGAAGATGCCGCTGAAAAAGGTTACGTTAGTACCTTATTTGGTCGTCGTTTATATTTGCCAGATATTAAAGCGCGTAATGGTGCGCGTCGTAAAGCAGCTGAACGAGCGGCAATTAACGCGCCAATGCAGGGCACTGCTGCCGATATCATTAAGCGCGCAATGATCAATGTAGCTGGTTGGCTAAAAACGCAATCACAAGATGATATTGAAATGATCATGCAAGTTCACGATGAATTGGTGTTTGAAATTAACGCAGATAAAGTGGACGAATTTAGCGATAAAATTTGTTCATTGATGAGTGAAGCAGCTCAGTTGGACGTACCATTATTAGTGGAAGCTGATTCAGGTGATAACTGGGAGCAGGCTCACTAGTTTGCGCATAAATTAACAACAATTTTAAGTAGCCAATATTTAATGTTGGCTATTTTTTTATGTTAAATTTAAGTTTGCTGAATTTTAGTGCAGATTGTTACATTTCTTTGCAATTTGTCGCGATATAACTTTATTTTGCAAATCTGCTTTGTTAAAGTGCGCGCCGTCCTATAAGGACATCCTGTTGATGATGTATCTCTTACGGGGTACAGCGTTTTAATAGCTTCTCCCCAGATTGCTATACCCGGTTGGTTTTTACCAACCGGTTTTTTCTCAAACGTTTTATTCTTGCTCGTCTGACTCTTGTTCTGGCGCTACCGCGTCAATTTCACCTAAGTACCAAACATCCAGTGTTTTTGCCAATTCTGGCAAACCAATGCCTTTTAACGATGAAAACGCGTGAACAGTAATTTTGTCACTGAGTTCTTTTAACTCGCGGCGAACTTTTAGCACTTCACTTTTACGCTTGCCTTGTTTCAGTTTGTCGGCTTTAGTAAGTAGCGCAAGAATCTCTAAATCACTTTCAACGGCCCAGTTAATAAGGTCCATATCAAGCTCTTTTAATGGATGACGAATATCCATTAAGACCACAATGCCTTTTAAACTTTCACGCTTTTGCAGGTATTCACCTAGTGATTTCTGCCACTTCTTTTTCATTTCAAGTGGTACTTTAGCAAATCCATAACCTGGTAAGTCGATGATGCGCATATCTTCACCCAGCGAGAAGGTGTTGATTAGCTGCGTACGACCTGGTGTTTTACTTGTGCGCGCAAGTTTTTGATCGGTTAATGTGTTTAGCGCACTTGATTTACCCGCATTAGAACGACCTGCAAACGCAACTTCAACACCCGAATCAGCAGGCAGTTTAGTGATGTCTGGTGCACTTGTAATAAAGCTCGCTTTTGAATATTGAACCCGTGACTTTAGCAAGGTTAGCTCCTTAAAACGCTATCTTAAGATTAAAGGCGAATCCCTATTTTCAGAGATTTTTGCTACACTGCCTTTAACATATCTTTTATTTCTGGGCGCGTATTTTATACTAACAATAGCCAAATAAGTAATGCTTTGTCTTTTTTAATGGGCCAAATTAACCTTGAGAAAGATCAAAGAAATGCGCCTTTACGGAGTTTTTTAGTAAAAACCCCTATATTTTATATGTTTTATCAAGGCACAAGAGGTGTCAGATAAAATTTAATCGTGTAGAATATGGCTACTTTAGCTGGTATTCATTCCTGCTTGTCAGGTTTTAACAGGGTCGAAACAGAGAAATAGCATGAAAAAAATAGCTTTATCTTTAATGATGGTTGCTGGTGCGTTCAGCGTCAATCAAGCTGCTGCTTTTGAGGGCGATATAGAAGCTGGTAAAACAAAAGCTGCGACATGTGTTGCTTGTCACGGTGTAGATGGAAACAAACCTCTTCCTAATCACCCTAAACTTGCAGGTCAGCACGCTCAATACTTATTTAAGCAATTAAAAGAGTTTAAATTAGGTATGACATCAGGCGGTGCAGAAGGTCGTATGGACCCTGTAATGAGTGGTATGGCTATGCCACTATCAGAGCAAGATATGCGCGATATCGCGGCTTACTTTTCAAGTCTTAACATGGAACCAGGTAGCACTCCAGAAGAAGTGGTTGAGCTAGGTGGTAAACTATACAAAGCAGGTGATGCGGAACGTGGTATTCCGGCATGTGCAGCATGTCACGGTCCTCGTGGTAACGGTACATCATTAGCGGGCTTCCCGAAAGTATCATTCCAAAATGCTGATTACGTAAAAGCGCAACTTGAGAAATTCCGCTCAGGTGATCGCAATAATGACCTAAATGGTATGATGCGCGATTTAGCGAAAAAGCTAACAGATAAGGACATTGAACTACTTTCTAAGTATGTTTCAGGTCTTCACTAATAACACTTATATTTTATAGGTGATGAAAAAAGCAGCGCAAGCTGCTTTTTTTATACCTTAGTCTGTGAGATATTTCTCACAATCATGGTAGGATAATGACTAATGTTAACTGTAAGTTAATTCGCTATTTTGTCACTAGATATGGCTTAAGTGTCTGTTTTTTATTGTTAACACGATTTTTAAAGAAATCTTTTTTTATTTATTTTAGTTAAATTAGTTGTAACAAATTTATTAACAAGTAAATTATTCACCTGTCGCAAGGGACAAAAATAACAGGGAAAGCAGTAAAATACGGAAGTGCAGCGACAATTATGTGCGTAGGGGAAAGTAACCATAGGTTACATTAATGGACTGCTAAGAAAGCGTCAGGAAGACCGAAAATAAAAAAAGCACGGATGAAAATAATAAAAATACGGATAGTAAAATAATAATAAAATTAGACTCGTTGGTTAAAACAGTCGAAGGGAGAAGTGTCATAAGACACTCAGATTAGTAAGCGGCAGAGATTCTCTGTCGCTTTTTTATTTGTCGCAATAAAATTGCTATGATTACGGCAAATAAATTTCACGTTTAAACCATGTCTGAACCTTGTCCATTATGTTTGCATTCTAAAAGCACCTTTTACAGCGAAGACAAACGCAGAGCTTACTATCAATGTGAGTTATGTCAGTTAGTATTTGTTGCGCGCAGCCAGTTAATTTCACTCGAGCAAGAAAAACAAATCTACGATAGTCATGAAAATGATGTAAATGACACGGGCTATCAGAAATTTCTGAGCCGCGCTTTAGCGCCTTTGCTGCCAGAATTAGCAGAAGCTAGTCAGGGTCTCGATTTTGGTTGTGGACCGGGTCCTGCACTTGCCAAAATGCTCACAGAGAAAGGTCATGCTACCGCGCTTTACGATATCTTCTATTATCCAAACACTGAGGTGTTAAATCGTCAATACGACTTTGTAACCTGTACTGAGGTAATTGAACATTTAGCCAATCCAAACGAAGTGTGGGCGCAACTACTGAACTTATTAAAGCCAAATGGCGTATTAGTTGTGATGACAAAGCTCGTCATCGACCAAGCCCGATTTAAAAATTGGCATTACAAAAATGATATTACGCATATCAATTTTTTTTCGCGGGCCACGTTTGATTATTTAGCACAGCACCATGGCTTATCACTGGCATATCATGGTGATGACGTGATGCTATTTAAACAGTCAGCAATAGTGTAAAATAAGCTTAGTTTTGTAAAAATTTTAGATTTAATTATGACCAGAAAGAAAAAGTCACGCAAAATCGGTACCGGTGGCAATGGAAGCTTCCGCCTTAGCAAAGAGAAACTTGCCGAACTACGCGCTTTGAAAGAGCAGCGTGTTAAAAAGCGTACTGGTAATAAAGCGGGTACGCGCAACGCACAAGATGCTTTAAATGAGCAGCAAGGTGCGGGTAAGCAACGCAAAGACAGCCGTTTAGGTAGTAAAAAGCCTGTTAGTCTTGTGCCTGAAGCAGAGGTTACTCAGCAACAGCCAGAGTTTAAGCGTCATCTACAGCCGCAAGTAGAGTTACGTAAAGTCGGTGAGCCTCAGCTAACACCAGAGCAAGAGCTTGAGCAAATTGAAAACGATCAAAAGCTAATGTCGTTACTTGAGCGTCAAAATGCAGGTGAAGTGTTAGTAGGAAAAGACATCAAATACTTAAACGCGAAGGTAGAGCGTCACCAAGCACTTTGCGACTTGTTAGGTATTGATGATGAAGATGAGTTTGACGATGAAGACATGCTTGACCAATTTATGTCGAACGATCTTGCCGATGAATGGTTAAGTGATGATGACGAGGAGGAGCTTAAGTAGTGAATGCTATTTGGGTTATCGCCATTATTATTGCCGCTGCTATTGTTGCAGGGTTAGCTTTTTACGCTGGTAAGTTGTTATTTCAACTGAAAGTACAAAAAGAAAAGCAACAAGCGCAAATTGAAAAGTTAAAAGTTAAAGCGGCTGAGCGCAATGCAAAAATTGCCGACAGCATTAACTTGATTGCACGCGCGATGAAAGAGAAGCAGTGTGAATATTCAGAAGGATGTTTACGTATTTGGGTGTTGATGTCGCAGTATCAATTCTCTGAAACAGTGGATCTTGAAACGGAATATCAGCACGTTTTCAAAATGTATGATGTGGTAAAGGAAATGCCGACCCACGATGCGCGTAAGAAATACAGTAAGAAAGAAGTCTTCCAAATGGATAGCAAGCGTTGGCGTGCTGAAAAAGAGCTTGAAGAAGGCATTTTGGCCGAAGCCGCTAAGCTAGAAGCTTACTTCCCAGCTGATCCGAATACCAAACACGTATTCGCTAATTAGCCACCTTATCTAATCTGTAAATAAAGCCAGCACTTGCTGGCTTTATTGTTTTGGATCAAAGCCGGTTTCTCGTTCCTTTTGTACACTTGCTAAACCTTAATATTGTTAGGTTTCAGTCGTGCAAAATTTCGTTGAATGGGATAACTCCCTTATAAAAAAATACAATGTGTCAGGTCCTCGTTATACTTCGTATCCAACGGCGTTGTCGTTTGAGCCTGGCTTTTCTGTTGATTCGGTAACACAGGCGATCGCCAAAAGCGATAATACGCGCTTGTCGCTGTATATTCATGTACCGTTTTGTCACCAGCTATGCTATTACTGCGGCTGTAATAAAATAATTACTCGCCACCAACATAAAGCAGATGTGTATTTAGACTTTTTAGAGCAAGAAGCAAAAGCACAAGCAACTCTTTATAAAGATTACAAAATCGAGCAGTTACATTTAGGTGGTGGTACACCCACGTTTTTAACAAAAGAACAAATGAGCCGTTTAATGGCGATTGTTAAAACGTATTTTAACTTTTCAGACCAAGTGCAAGCTGGAATTGAAATTGACCCACGCTCTTTACCTGAAGATATGCTTAGTCATTTACGCTCGCTAGGTTTTAATCGTGTGTCTTTTGGTATTCAAGATTTTAATGATGATGTGCAAAAGGCTGTAAACCGTGAACAATGTGCTGATAACGTTGCAAACTTAGTTACTGAAGCGCGCGCACTGGGTTTTTCTTCAGTGAATGCCGATATGATTTACGGCTTACCATTGCAAACGCCAGAGAGCTTCCAAGAAAGCATGGCGCGTTTAATAGCCCTGTCGCCTGATCGTGTTTCGGTATTTAACTATGCCCATTTACCTGATCGTTTTGCTGCACAGCGCAAAATTAAAGATGAGCAATTACCTAGCCCAGAGCATAAGCTAACAATGTTTAAAAACACCTTGGCGCAAATGGTTGAGGCTGGATACGTTAATATCGGCATGGATCATTTTGCCAAAAGCACGGATTCGTTGGCGATTGCGCAGCAACAAGGTAAATTGCATCGTAACTTCCAAGGCTACACCACACACGGTGAGTGTGACTTATTGGGTTTAGGTGCATCCTCTATTTCGCAAGTAGGCGATAGCATTTTCCAAAACCCGAAAGATTTGAAAGATTATTATCAAACCGTTGAAACGGCGGGCGTACCTGTTGTTAAAGGCCTAACGTTAACCACAGATGATAAAATTCGCGCATTTGTGATTAAAGAAATTATTTGTCACTTTAAGTTGAATTTCGCAGATGTTGAGCGCAAGTTTTCGATTAATTTTGCAGATTATTTTGCAGAAGAATTATCAGGTCTTTCGTGTTTTGCTGAAGATGGCATGATCTCATTAAACGATGAACAGCTTGTGGTTGAAAATAAAGGGCGTTTGTTTATTCGTAATATTTGTATGACGTTTGATGCGTACTTAAAACAACAAGCAAAGCTAACACGCTTCTCGCGAGTGATTTAAAAGTTTAACCAATAAAGAAGTCTTGGCCGCCAGAGCAAATAGCAAAGCGGCCTTTTTTTTGCTCTGAGATTTCAGCCCATTGATAAAATACGTTTCGTGATACTTTCGCCATTACACCATGATGTAAATGCAGGTAAGGCACGTCACCATTTATCTCTAAGGTGTGATTTTCACCAAGTACATACTCTCTTGCTAGGTTATCGCAGCAAACAATAAAGCCGTCTTTTTGATACCAATGCGTAATTAGAAAAGGCGCATCCTCTACCTGAATGCGCATTTTCTCAACGGGTGTTTTTAAATAGTAGTGGCCTTGCTCTTTGGTTAGTACTTTTGCAAACAGTTTTACCAAATTAATGCGATTGATTTTACTTTCTTGGAAATACCAATCGCCATTGCGTTTGATAGTGATATCAATATCGCCACAACTTTCTGGCTGCCATGTTTCAAATGGCGCAATACTGGTTTCAATTTGTTGTGTTAATTCTGCAAGGTTCATTTTTGAACAAGGCCTATGTTTGCCGCAAAAATTACTTAGCGAAATGCAATACGAAAGTCACAGGAACAGCACGCGCGATATTGGGTAGGCCAGCTACTTTTTGCAGCGCTGCTACGCCTGTGTCTAGATTAAAGTCACTGGCATTAATTACAACAGGTGTCATTGCGCTGACAAGTAAATCATCTTGGCTAGTACGGGCAACAAATACTTCGATTGAAAGCGTTTTTTCAATGCCATTTAGCGACAACGTAGCAGGTACTGAAAATACATGTGTCGGTGCGTTTTTCATTGCGGCAAGTTCTTTGCTTACATCGGCGCTTAACGTTAGTGTTGGAAATGCTTTAGTATTGAATAGCATGCTTTGCATACGTTCATTGCGAATTGGGATATTAGTTTCAACAGACGTTAGGTCAATTTCTAGAGATAACTTACCCTCGTCAGTAATCGTGCCAGATAATGTTTTAAAGTGGTGTACTTCACCGATTTTGTCTTTTTTTACCGAGACAAAACTGAGTTTAGAACTGTCGTTTTGTAGTTGCCACGCTGCAAGCGAACTAAAGCTTGTAGCCAGTAAAGCGATTGAAAAAAGTGATTTAAGCATAACGCATACCTAAGTTAGTAATAAAAATAATTGCGATTCTATAGTAACTTAACTATCGCTAAATTCCATTACCTATCTGCGAGCTTAGCGAGTTTTTCGAGTTTTAATCTAAGAGAGTCCGGTGCGTGCTGAGCAACTTCAAGCAGCGATTGCTGTGCACTTTTTGTTAGACGTTTCTTTTCTTGGCTTTGCTGCTGTTGCTGGTTTGCTTGTAGGCTTTTTGCGCTGCGCGGCGATGTTTGAATTTTAATCTGACACAACTCAGGCAGACCAAGGCGTCTAAAGTCACTAAGTAAGCTCATTTTCATATAGTTTAGGCGCATCGCAACTGCCGCAGATTGGGCGTTTAACACTAAGGTGCCATCTTGATAGTTTGCTATGGTGCACTTTTGTAGCATATTTTGATCAAGTATTTGTTCAAGCAAATTTTGTAATTGCTTGTTTTCTTGATTCTTATTTGAAAACTGCTGCAGCCGATTAGGAAGGTTAGTCAGTACATCCCCTAGCGGTTTAGGTGCAAACCTGTTTTTAGCCATGGTTAGATACCTCTTTTTTATTATTGTATTGGGCAAGAATAGTTACAGCAAGTAAAAAGCTGTAAATAAAGCAGAACAAAGGGCAAATTAAACTTGGCTCACTGTGATTAAACGAATAAAATATCGCCCTTGAATTTGGCAGTTTTGTCTCAATATATAGAAAAATATAGTTGTATCACACAAGGCTATATTGCTAGTTATCTCAAATAATGCAATTTCACTATTGTTAACGAGCCAGGTTTGGTCGGGTTAACTAGCAATATCGGTGCTCTGCTGATACTGTACGCACAATTAATTTGAAAAGTGGCATGGGTTTTGTCACTAAACTAAGGTTGTAACGGTTTTATCATGATAGCTAACTTACTTACCAAGATATTTGGTAGTCGCAATGATCGAATAATTAAAAACTTACGAAAAACGGTCGCGCAAATTAATGGATTAGAACAGCAATACGAAGGGCTGTCGGATGAAGAACTAAAAGCGAAAACAGCTGAGTTTCGTAAGCGTTATGATAATGGTGAAACCTTAGATTCATTTCTAGCTGAAGCATTTGCAGTTGTACGTGAAGCATCAAAGCGTGTTTATGGTATGCGCCATTTCGATGTACAGCTGATTGGTGGTATGGTTTTACACCAAGGTAAAATCTCTGAAATGCGTACTGGTGAAGGTAAAACCCTTACAGCAACTTTACCAGCATACTTACATGGTTTAACAGGCAAAGGCGTTCACGTTATTACGGTGAATGACTACCTTGCAAAACGTGATGCGGAAACAAACCGCGCACTTTTTGAATTCTTAGGTCTGACTGTTGGTTGCAACGTACCGGGCATGATGCCGCAGCAAAAGAAAGTAGCTTATGCTGCTGACATTACTTACGGTACAAACAACGAATTTGGTTTTGACTACTTACGTGACAATATGGCGTTTACACCAGATGAGCGTGTACAACGTCCTTTATATTACGCCGTAGTGGATGAGGTTGACTCAATCTTAATCGATGAAGCGCGTACGCCACTGATTATTTCTGGTCCTGCGGAAGATAGTTCTGAACTTTATCAGCAAATTGATAAGCTAGTTCCAAGCCTAGAGCAGCAAGAAAAAGAAGATGAAGAAGGCGTTGAAGGTGATGGCGATTTCACTATTGATGAAAAAGCGAAACAAGTACACCTTACAGAGCGTGGCCAAGTACGTGTTGAAGAACTACTTACTGAGCTAGGTTTAATCGATGAAGGTGATTCGCTTTATTCTGCTAATAACATCACATTATTAAGCCACGTATATGCAGCACTTCGTGCGCACAAGCTTTATCAAAAAGACGTTGATTACGTAGTAAAAGATGGTGAAGTAATCATTGTTGATGAGCACACAGGCCGTACTATGGAAGGCCGTCGTTGGTCTGAAGGTTTACACCAAGCTGTTGAAGCAAAAGAAGGTGTAAGCATTCAAAATGAGAACCAAACACTAGCATCAATCACGTTCCAGAATTACTTCCGTTTATATGATGTACTTGCTGGTATGACAGGTACAGCCGATACAGAAGCATTTGAGTTCCAGTCAATTTACGGTTTAGAAACCGTTGTTATTCCAACTAACAAGCCGATGGTACGTGATGATCGTGCGGATTTAGTTTATTTAACACAAGAAGAAAAGTACGAAGCAATTTTAGCGGACATTCGCGACTGCCAAGAGCGTGGTCAGCCTGTGCTTGTGGGTACTATTTCAATTGAAAGCTCTGAATACTTATCGCAGTTTTTGCGCAAAGAGAAAATTAAGCACAACGTACTTAATGCAAAGTTCCACCAACAAGAAGCTGAAATTGTTGCCAATGCTGGTCTTGCAGGCGCAGTAACCATTGCTACTAACATGGCGGGTCGTGGTACCGATATCGTGTTAGGTGGTAACTGGAAGTTGGAAGTTGAGCAACTTGAAAACCCATCTGATGAGCAAATTGCAAAGATTAAAGAAGAATGGCAAAAACGCCATGATGCAGTACTAGAAGCAGGTGGTTTACACATTATTGCTACTGAGCGTCATGAATCACGTCGTATTGATAACCAGTTACGTGGTCGTTCTGGCCGTCAAGGTGATGCGGGTTCGAGCCGTTTCTACCTATCTATGGAAGATGCGCTTATGCGTATTTTCGCTGGCGAACGCATGATGAACATGATGCGCAAATTAGGTATGCAACGTGGCGAAGCAATTGAGCACCCGTGGGTAAACCGTGCAATTGAAAATGCACAGCGTAAAGTTGAAGCACGTAACTTTGATATTCGTAAGCAACTACTTGAGTACGACGATGTAGCAAATGATCAACGTCGTGTTGTTTACACTCAGCGTAATGAGCTGCTTGAAGAAGGCGATATTTCAGAAACAATCACAGCAATTCGCTCGGATGTGTTAAACGGTATTATCGACCAGTACATTCCACCACAATCACTTGCTGATATGTGGGATATTGCAGGCTTAGAAGATCGCTTACGTGCAGATTTCTTAGTTGAAATGCCGCTTCAACAGTGGCTTGATGAAGACAATAAACTTTACGAAGAAAAACTTCGTGAGCGTATTGAAGAAGGTGTTACAGCGGCTTACAAACATAAAGAAGATCAAGTGGGTGCAGATGTACTACGCCACTTCGAAAAAGCAATTATGTTACAAACGCTTGACCAACATTGGAAAGATCACCTTGCTGCAATGGATCACTTACGTCAAGGTATCGGTCTGCGTGGTTATGCACAGAAGAATCCAAAGCAAGAGTACAAG
>NZ_JBIPJE010000032.1:0-34969 GCF_044005875.1 Pseudoalteromonas sp. XMcav1-K
CTGGCTGCTGCTCTGGCTGCTGCTCTGGCTGCTGCTCTGGCTGCTGCTCTGGCTGCTGCTCTGGCTGCTGCTCTGGCTGCTGCTCTGGCTGCTGCTCTGGCTGCTGCTCTGGCTGCTGCTCTGGCTGACCAGGAGTTTTGTCGGGTTTAGCTGTTAAGTCAACAGGTTTAGATGACGAAACATCTTCAATCGTAATTGCAGTTGTCGGTTGATTATTCACTGAAGCAATTTGTATATTCTTTTTATCAAAAAAGTACCAAGCTAAGGAAGTTAACAACCCAATTAATATTAATATGCAAATTAACAAAAGGTAGACTTTATACTGCCTACTGCGTTTTTGCATCGCTACCTGCAACTCCGAGTTATCTTTTTTCCAAGCTAATAGTAGCTGAGGATTACCATTAGAAGCTTCAATAAACGCGTTAAAAATAGGTTCATCAACATTTGGTAAATCACTAAAATACATTTTCATCAGCGTTAGACTTTCAGCCTGATCTAATGCTTCAATGTGCATGTTAATCGCTTCAGCCACTGGAAGCTGTCGTGTTGCAGTTAATAAAATACGAATCTGACCTTGGTAAGACTCGGTTAGTTGGAATAGTTCATTTGCAAAATCATCACTGATAAAGTGAGCATCATCAATAACAATCAGCAGTGGCTCTATCGATTCGCCTGTTAACCCGATAAAGTTTTCAACTATAGTCAGATCATAATCAATCAATGGATTTGAAAAGCTTTGCTCAAGAATTTGCCCGATTAGATGTCGGTCTTGCGCACTACGTGTTGCTTTAACATAAGCTTTGTTATGCTCTGTAAACTTTTCGGAAATGAATGTCTCAGCAAGGTAGCTTTTTCCAAGTCCTACCTCTGAGATGAGACTGATAAAATTATTACCGTAGGCAAACTGCAGTTCAATTCGATCAACAAGTGCTTGCCTACTGGGCAATATTTTAGTTTGCATGCAGCTTAAATAACTCTTCTAGCTCTTGCTGAGTTACATCATCAACTAACTCGCAGCCACCAAACTTGCTTGGAATAATGAATCGAATAACGCCTTGCTTATTTTTCTTGTCTTTAACCATGTGTTTTACAAAATCATCACACGACATTGACGCTGGTGCGCTAACCGGCAATTCAAATTCTGCAATCAAGTTTACAATACGTTTCAATTCTGCCTCTGATAGCTTGCCTCTTAGGTATGCTAATTGGGATGCTAAAACCATACCAGTTGCAACTGCTTCGCCGTGTAACCAGTTACCATATCCCATCTCAGCTTCAATTGCGTGACCAAAAGTATGACCAAGGTTTAGCAATGCACGTAAACCTGCTTCTTTTTCATCTTGCGCAACGATTTCTGCTTTTATTTCACAGCAGCGATAAATAATTTGGCTTAATTGTTCCGAGTTATGCGCTTTTATTTCAGCGACGTTATCTTCAATGTATTTAAAGAAATCAACATCGTAAATTAACCCATATTTAATCACTTCTGCGATACCTGCAGCGAATTCTCTGTTTGGTAACGTACTAAGTGTGTTGTTATCGATATAAACAGCTTTTGGTTGGTAAAACGCACCTATCATATTTTTACCAAGCGGGTGATTAACCGCGGTTTTCCCGCCAACGGATGAATCCACCTGTGAAAGTAGTGTGGTTGGTACTTGGATAAAATCAATTCCACGCTGGTAACATGCAGCAACAAAACCAGTAAGATCACCAATCACACCTCCACCAAGCGCAATTAGGCAAGTATCACGGCCACAATTATGCTCTAACAGAAAGCGATTAATAAATTCGAAGTATTCTAGAGATTTAAATTGCTCACCATCGGGAATGATGCAAGAAAGAAAGTCATTCTTTGGTAATTGGGATGTAAATTTATCTAGATAGATAGGAGCGATTGTTTCATTTGAAACAATCACCAATTTACGACCTGCCAAAATATTGGATAAATTTGGACTGTCGGTAAGATTGTTTTGTGCAATATAAATCGGGTAGCTGCGCTCACCCAAATTAACTGATAATTCAAGCATGCGCATCCCCTTTTATATTTAGAAATTTATCTTTTCGATAATTTGATTAGCAACTACTTTTGCACTTTGTTCATCAGTACGAACAACAAAATCTGAAACTTCAACGTAAAGAGGGTTACGCTCATCAGCAAGACGAACTAACACATCTTTAGGCGCTTCTTCAGTTTGAAGCAACGGACGTTTCTTATCGCGTTGTGTACGCGCTAGTTGTTTCTCAATTGGTGTCTCTAAGTAAACAACAATACCACGAGCAGATAACTTATTACGTACATCTTTACTAATAATAGAGCCACCGCCTGTTGCTAGTACGATCCCTTGCTTTTCTGTTAAGTCGGAAATAACAGATTCTTCTCTGCGACGAAACCCTTCTTCACCTTCAATATCAAAAACCCAAGCGATATCCGCACCAGTGCGACGCTCGATCTCTTGGTCTGAGTCAAAAAACTCTAAATGAAGTTGGTCTGCAAGGTGACGACCAATAGTGCTTTTACCTGCGCCCATTGGGCCCACTAGAAATATATTACGTTTTTCAGCCATATCTTTTAGTACAAACGAACTCTAAAATTGAAAAAAACCCCGCTTATTAGCTGGTCCCCAAAAGTAAGGCAGGGATTATCTCAACAAACAGGCAAGGTTTTCAAGTGTTATACATTAAAAAGGGCTATTCAGCCCTTTTTAATTACAAAGATTCATTAAGAATTTTAGGAGTTACAAAGATAAGTAACTCTTTCTTCTCATTAAATTCACTATTTGATTGGAACAAGTAACCAAGGTAAGGAATATCACCTAACAGAGGAACTTTCTTAGTGTTGCTCACAATCTGCTGTTGGTAAATACCACCTAACACAATGGTTTGGCCATTATCAACAAGTACTTGTGTGCGGATTTCTTGCGTATCAATCGCTACAGCTGGACCTGTTGGCGTTTGCACCGTATCACCACGCGTATCCTGAGTAATAACAAGATCTAAGATAATCTTATCATCAGGTGTAATTTGTGGTGTTACCTCTAAGCTTAATACAGCTTTTTTGAACTCAACCGTTGTTGCACCACTTGAAGCTGCTTGAACGTAAGGAATTTCAGTACCCTGTTCAATGCGTGCTTCTTTTTGGTTTGCCGTAGTAATACTTGGGCTTGCAATGATTTCCGCTTTATTTTCTTGCTCAAGTGCTGATAGTTCTAAGTCAATTAGTGTGCCATCCGCGAGCTTAGCTACATGAATACCAATACTACCTGCTGGGTTAGCGATCGGTAAGTTAACGTTCAAGCGGTCACTCAGCGCAGGGATAATTCCATTTGCGATATTATTAGCCCCTTCAAGCGTGCCTGAAACGCCATCAGAATTTTGCTGATCACTAAAACCCCAACGAATACCTAAGTCTTCTTGTACATTATCACGAACGGTTACCATGCGAGATTCAATTTTAACCTGTTTAACAGGAATATCTAAATTCTCAATCATACGACGAACACTTTCGATACTAGTAGCAGTGTCTTTAATTAAAAGTGTATTTGTACGCTCATCCACCGAAACAGAACCACGGCTAGATAAAATACTATTACCTTCAAACTTAAGTAGTTCAGAGAAGTCTTTTGCCTTTGCGTAATTTAACTGAATATATTCACTATAAAGTGGCTCTAACTCAGCAACTTTCTGCTTCACTTCTAACTCTCTAGCTTCACGAGACGCAAGCTCTTCTGTTGGTGCAACCATCAAAATTGAACCATCCATACGCTTGTCAAGGCCCTTCATACGAAGTACTACATCAAGCGCTTGGTCCCATGGCACACCATCTAAACGCAGTGTGATGTTACCTTCAACTGAGTCACTTGTTACTAAGTTAAAATTGTTATACTGCGCAATAATTTGTAGTACTTGACGAATAGAAATATCTTGGAAGTTAAGCGACATCGGCTTACCTTGGTAATCTTTGCCGTCACCTAGGAAGCTGCGCTTTGATTCATCTTTTTCAACTGTTAACGTGAAGATATTATCCAATTGTTGGTAGTTATAATCGAAGCCAGTTGTTGTATCGATAACAATACGGCTATTAATACCATCTTTAAATGTTTCAACAGTGCTAACGACCGTACCAAAATCCATTACATCTAGCTGATAAAGAAGGTCATCAAGAATGTCGGTATTATGGAACTCAGCAACAATTTTACCCGCCTTTTCGCTTACATCGATAGCTGCCATGTTTTCTTGTAAGAAAATCATAACGCGAGCTTCACCACTTTCACCGCGGCGGAAATCAATTGCTTGAATTTTGTTGATATAGCTTGAGCTGTCTTCAACTGCTGAAGTCTCCGCTACATCTTGCGTTGGGTTATCGCTTACATGTAAGTAGAAAAGGTTCTTATCTACGCGTGTTTGATAAATTTTAAGATAATCTAAAAATACAGTTACTTTAAAACCATCATTTTCAAATGCGTGGGTTACACGTTTAACACCAGCTTTGTTAATCAAAACTTCTGTTAAGTTTTCCTCAAAGTCAGCTTCGTCGAAAAACAATTCGATACGTGCTGGTTCTGAAAACACCTGAATTTTTGGTTCGACATAAATTTCTTCATCGAATACGAATTCGATTTCTGTTTCGCCATCGAGTAATGGGTTATAGCGCACATCATATAGCAGCGGAACAGCCGACGCCCCAAATGAAAGCACCAATAAACCTGCTGCTAGTAAAGTTGAAAAGCCTTTACGAAGTAGACCTACTGCTAATCGCATATTATTAAACCCTTTATTATTAACTTGACGCATTGCTACCTGCCTCCACGATTTCCACTTTCGTCAGGCGTTCTTTCCAACATCCTGCACCATCAGGTATTAATTCTAGCAGCTCAATAAAGCCATTCTGTACCTGAGTTACCTTGCCATTAAATAGTCCCATTCGCTCACCAACACCAATTTCATGCAATGAGTTATCTGGAGCTGTAATAAGTGCTAACAGCTCTGTTGCTGAGCCAATTGTGCCACGCATTTGTAGATTTTCTAACGGGAAACGCTCCAACGCTTCTTTTCTACGACGAGGGTCAGGGTGCAAGCAGTTTTGAACTTGCAATAATCGATCCTGAATTACCTCTGGTTTTGGTGCTACAAAAGGGCTTCGCTTTTCGCTGGCAGTGTAAGCAAAGTGGTTAAAGTTCTTAATTTCAGGAATTGGCTCTACGTTATTATTAGTATTAGCACGCACCTGATTAATAAATTCTTGTTGTTCCGTTAAATCATCAAAGCAGCCACTAAGAATTAGAGGCAAAGCTAAAATAGCTAATTTTTTCATTCGCGCTCCCCTTCGTAGCGGTAGGTTTTAGCAACTACGCTAAACTCCAACTGCTCTTGTTGTTCTCCACCTTCAATTGTGAAGTCATGTAAGCTGATAATACGAGGTAACTCAGCTACTTTACTTACAAACTCACCAAAATCATGGTAACTACCTACCACTTCGATTTTAATTGGTAACTCAGTGTAGAACTCTTTTTCAATCTCAGGCATCCATTCAACTTTGTGGAACGTTAAACCGCTTGAAGTTCCAATGTAAGATAAATCTTCAATTAAGCCTGGTGTTTCACTTGATGTAGGAAGACGTTTTAAAAGCTGTGAAAACTTCTCTTCCATTTCAACCATTTGTTGACGATAAATTTCTAACTTACTAGCTACGTCATACTTTTGACGATAAGAAGCTCGCAATTCTTGCTCTTTTTGTTGTGCTCTTTCATAGGCTTCAATTTCACTTGAAACCAACATTGAATATGTAAAAAACGCAACTAAGCCTGCAGCGATACAGCAAACGATAACTTTAACAGCAAGTGGCCAACTACCAACGTTCTCTAAATCTAACTCATCTAAATCGATTTCATTTAGCGATTTTAAGTCGATATTCATTTTTGAACCTCGCTAATTTCTTCGAACGGCTTAACTCTAAACCTTAGGTTAAAATCGTTAAGCAAACGCAGCTCTTGGTCGCCTGCTTCAATCACTTGCATAATTGCATCTTCAAATAAATATGACTCTTCAAGCTTACGTAACATAGCAGATACACGGTTATGTGATTCACTTTTACCTACGATTTGAAGCGCACGGTCGCGACGCTCTAAGCTTGTTAAGTAAACACCTGAAGGAACTACCAATGCAACCTCGTCCATAATCTGTGTACCAAGGTTTCGGTTACTCTGTAATTCTTCAATAAGGCGCATACGTTGTTGCAAACTAGCTTTTCGTTTATCTAGCTCATTAATATCTTTAATTCGCTGATCTAATAATGCTATTTCTGAAGTAAGGAAGTTATTACGCACATTTTGGCCATCTTTTAATGCACCATAGAACATACTTAGAGCAAACATACTGCCAAACGCAACAATAACAACGAGCACAAGTATACTAACAAACTGCTTTTGTGCTTCCTTGCGCGACGCATCACGCCACGCCAAGAGGTTTATATGTGGCATGGTGAAAAACTCCTTAGTGCTAAGCCCGTCGCTACTGCTAACTGTGCTTGGTTCTTCTCTAAAGATTCACGGTCCACGCCCGGTGCTAGCTCCATCTTTTCAAATGGATTCATAATGACGGAATGAATACCTAACTCATCAATCAGTAGCTTATCTAAGCCAGAGATTAACGAGGTACCACCTGATAAAACAATATAGTCAACTTGGTCTTTACCACTTGTGGTTAAGAACATTTGGATGGCACGACGAACCTGTTGCAAAAATGATGTTTGGAACGGTGCTAACACTTCAAACGTATAGTTTGGTGGTAAGTCACCAGACGTTTTTGCAAGTTCCGCTTCATCAAAACTCTTATTGTAATAAGAAACAATACTTTGCGTATATTGTTCGCCACCAAAAACCTGATCTCGGGTATACAACGTCTCACCGTTCTGCGTTACGCTGATAAGGGTCATCGTTGCGCCTACATCAATAAAGGCAACCACCTTGTTTGCAGCGTCTTCTGGTAAGAAGTCGTAACACAGTTCAAGGTTACGACTTAACGCGTACGCTTCAACATCAACAACTTTTGGCACAAAGCCACCTGACTCAACAGCTCCTGCACGCGCTTCAACACTCTCTGTACGCGCAGCCGAAAGTAAAACGTTTACTTTTGATGGATCAGCATCGTTTACATCAAGCTTTTCAAAATCTAAACTCACTTCATCAAGTGGATAAGGAATTAAGCTGTCCGCTTCAATTTCTATTTGAGATTCTAATTCAGCATCCGTTAAGGCTACATCCATAAAAATAACTTTCGTGATAACCGCCTGACCAGATACTGCTGTTGCTGCTTCTGTGATATTTTTGGGGAGTTTTTTACGAATTTTATTGATTACACGACCAACAGCTTCAATATCTTGGATCGTCCTTTCTGCCATTGCCCCTTTAGGCATTGGCTCGACAGCAAACGCTTCAAGTCGATAATGAGTGTCTTTTTGGCTTAATAGCACGGCTTTAACCGAATGAGAGCCAATATCAATACCAACCATCAGAGGCTGTGGTTTTTTAAACAGTTGACCTATCATAAACCTAACGCTAATCCTTTTTTTTATAATTATAATAACTTTATAAAATCTAGCGAAAAAATTTTATTCAAAAATTAATCAGGATATACTACCAGTGTTATCTTGTAATTGGGAGTCCATTCTCGGGAATTTTCTGTGGCTTTTATAAAAAACTTTTTACGTTTTATTATCATATGTACCATTCTTGGTACTTTTGCAGTAGTTATCCTTTACTTTTACGTAAAGCCCGAACTACCCAGTGTTGCCGTTTTAAAAGACGTGCAACTTCAAACACCTATGCAAGTATTCACCAAAGATGGCCAATTAATCAACCAATTTGGTGAAAAAAAACGTATTCCGGTTACGATAGATCAAATTCCGCAAGATTTTTTAAACGCTATACTCGCGACTGAAGATAATCGTTTCTACGATCACCCCGGCATCGACCCGATAGGCATTGTCCGCTCTGCAATCGTACTAATAACAACAGGCGAAAAGAAACAAGGTGCCAGTACCATTACCATGCAAACGGCGCGTAACTTCTTTTTAACGCGCGAAAAAGCATACATGCGAAAAATAAAAGAAATTTTTATTGCGTTGCATATTGAGAGCCTAATGACAAAAGATGAAATATTGGCACTTTATCTCAATAAAATAGAGCTTGGTCATCGTGCATTTGGTGTTGGCGCAGCAGCGCAGGTTTACTACGGCAAAGATTTAGATCAACTTAATTTGCCACAGCTTGCGATGATTGCTGGTTTACCAAAAGCCCCTTCATCATTAAACCCTATTAGTAATCCAACTCGAGCAAAACACCGCCGCAACGTTGTTCTTTCACGTATGCTAGTTGAAGGATACATTTCACAAGCACAATTTGATGAAGCAAGTAAAGCACCAATAACAGCGAAAAAACACGGTGCAGAAATCGAGTTTTCTTCACCTTATATTTCAGAAATGATTCGAGCAGACATGGTTGCACGCTTCGGATTAGACGGCGCGTATAACAACGGCTATAAAGTTTACGCAACCATCACAGCTAAAAACCAAGCTGCTGCGCAAAAAGCGTTAATGGATAATATTCATAACTATGACCATCGTCATGGTTTTAGAGGAGTTAACATTTATTTATGGAACTCCGAAACGGATACGGCTTGGCAACGTAATGAAATCCTCTCTTATCTCGAATCTGTAAATGAAATCGGTTATTTAAAAGCAGCCGTTATCGAGCAAATTGATGAGCAAAATGCTTATGCAGTACTTAAAAACGGCAATTCAATCACAATTCCATGGGACGGATTAAAGTGGGCTCGTCCATACATTTCGCATTCACGCCAAGGAAAGCCGCCTGAAACAACCTCAGATATACTCTATCCTGGGGCGTTCGTTTGGCTACAGCAAAATGAAGATGGTCAATATAAACTATCTCAAATGCCTGACGTGAGCAGCGCAATAGTGTCTCTTAATCCTCAAACCGGTGCAATTGAGTCACTTGTTGGTGGATATAGCTTCGAGTTATCGCAATACAACCGCGCAACCCAAGCAAAACGTCAAGTAGGTTCAAACATTAAGCCATTCCTTTATTCCGCTGCAATTGAGCATGGCTATTCGTTAGGCTCAATAATTAACGATGCCCCAATAAATAGCTGGAACTCTGCACAGCGTATCGCTTGGCGCCCAGAAAATAGCCCAGCTAATTACGATGGCCCAATTCGTGTGCGTCGCGCATTGGCACAGTCTAAAAACGTGGTTGCAGTTCGCCTGTTACGAGGCATAGGCGCACGCGAAACAGTAGACCATTTACTTAAATTTGGCTTTTCACCTGAAGACATTAAACCACATGAGGCACTTTCCCTCGGTGCTGCTTCGTTAACGCCTTTAGAAGTGGCGCGTGGTATGGCAACGTTTGCCAATGGCGGACATTTAATTGAGCCATATTTTATTGACCGTATTGAAGATGCCGAAGGCAACATCGTATATAAATCTCAACCGTTAGTTGTTTGCAATCAATGTAGTGCTGAAGAAGTGCGTGATAGCTTTCATTACGCGCCTCGCGTAATTAGCGAACAAAATGCCTTTTTAATTGCCGACGCGATGAACACTGCAATCTATGGAGAACCAGGCTGGCTTGGTACAGGCTGGCGTGCAAAAGATTTAAAACGTAATGACTTATCAGGCAAAACCGGTACTACAAACGATATTGTAGATACTTGGTTCTCAGGTTTTAACAGCCAAGTGATTACCACTGTATGGGTCGGCTTTGATGATGCCGGCAAGCGTTTAGGTAGAGTAAGCTACAATAATAATTTAAGTCGCAATCAATTTGCTGGCGGTGAATCTGGTGCACGAACGGCGCAGCCTGCATGGCTTGATTATATGCGTGAAGCTCTGAGAGGTATGCCTAGCGCACCTATTGAACAACCAGAAGGGCTCGTCTCAGTAAGAATCGACCGTAAATCAGGGTTACTAACTAAAAAAACCGATAACTCGTCACGATTTGAGTATTTTATAAAGGGCACAGCACCAACGCAGTATACTCAACAAGAAGTGCAGAATTTATTTGACCCTTACACAACAACGACTGATTCAGGCAAAACAGCTGAAGAGCTATTTTAACGGTATCAATTCATTTATGTATATCAGTTTATATAAATTAAAAAAGCCGCTAACACTGTTAGCGGCTTTTTAATATTAATTATCCTGATTACTCTGATAGTTTATGGCAGAGCCAATATAAATCAGAATGCACTCCCGCAGCGGTAACTTCACGCCCTGCTCCAGGTCCTTGAATAATCAATGCGTTGTCAGCATACCAAACACTATTGATCACAAAAATGTTATCGCCCGGAGTTAGTGTTGCAACCGCAGCTGACGGAGCAACAGCTTTTAACCCTACTTTTGCCGTAATAGGTGAGGTTGTGGTATCAAGCTCAGCCACGTACCTAAGCGTATTACCTTCTCTTTGTGCATCTAGAGCGAGCTCTTCCACAAATGTATCAAGTGACTCACGTTTTGCTAATGCATCTTGCCAAGGCCCTTCGGCAAGCTCTCCTGGCATCCACGCCGATAACTCAATATCGTCTAATTCAAGTGATAAACCAAGCTCTCTTGCCAAAATAAGTAACTTTCTTTGTACGTCACGGCCAGAAAGATCTTCACGCGGATCAGGTTCGGTAAAGCCCAGCTCTCGCGCTTGCTCAACTAAATCTGAGAACTTTTTATCGAGCGAATAATTTGCCCCTAACCAAGACAATGTGCCCGAGAACACACCACTAATTTTAGTGATTTTATCGCCTGAGTTTTGCAGGTCTTTTAAAGCAAAATTAATTGGTAAACCGGCGCCTACACTTGTGTTGTAACGCCACAGTAAATTTTTCTCTGTCTGCAAGCGACGTAAATTTTCATACCAAGTTAGCTCTGCGGTGCCCGCGTATTTATTTGCTGAAATAATATGACAATCGTGCAACGCAAATTCAGGGTATAACTTACTAAACGATTCACTTGCCGTGATATCAATCACTACTTTATGGCCATAATCAAGCTCTTTAATAAACTCGATAATCTGCTCAGGTGACGACACTTTTGCATTATTTTTGAAGTTTGCACTGGCTGTTGCCAGCTCTATACCCTGGCCATTTAACAAACTCGTACTTGAGCGTAATAAACCTACCAACTTAACTGGTAACAAGGTATTTAGACGCGCTAACTGGTCATTAAGCTGTGATAAAAACACCTCTCCAACATTACCAATACCCGCCACAATCACAGCTAATTCTTGTTTAGCGGTGATCAATTCTTCATGTAATAATGACAGCGTATCGCTTTCAAGCAACTGGTCGCCAAGTAAAATAGCAAAGCCATTTTGACTCCACGCACCACGTAATGTCATGCTTTGCTTCTCTAATAATGCTTTTGCACTTTCAAGTAACTGCGATTCACTGCCGGCCTCACTCACGATTGCCACACCAGAGACATTCGATTCAATAAGCACCGCATCTTGTAAATAATATGACGCAACTTGCTCGCCAAACTGACTTGGTACAAGCAGTAACGTATTTCCCTCTACCTCAAGCGGCTGAAGCGGATGCTGCAGAATAATGCTTAACTCTCGAATGCTATCTTTATTGTTATGAGTAAGTTGAAATACATCAACACTGGCTAGTGTCGTTAAAAAACGTTTTGCTTTCGCTTGTTCGTTAGCAACCACTTGCGTGCCATCACTATGGCTATCGTAGCTACTGCGAACGACTAATTTAATATCGCTGTCTTTTAATGGTGTAAGCGTTTTAGCGTGCAATACAGGGTTACCTAATCGCGCGAGTTGTTGCGCTTGCTGCTGGCTAATTTTATTGTATTTAACCGCCTTCTCTACTTTACGTGGGTCGGTACTGTAAACGCCTTGAGTATCTGTCCAAATTGTAACACTGCTGGCATTGATATATTTACCAAGCAAAGTCGCACTGTAATCGCTACCATTACGGCCTAGCGTCACCGTGTTACCCACTTCGTCACTTGCGATAAATCCTGTCACCACATTAAGTTGGTCGCTCTTTAATGCCTGGCAGCGTGCAGTATTTTCTTGATGCTTAAGATTATTTTGTGCAACAACAAATAGCTTTCGGCTATCAAAGTGAGTCGCAGCAACCCCTTGCTTATTTAAATAATGCGCAAGTAAACGGGCAGACCACAGCTCACCGTGAGCAAGCAACCACGCCTGCTCTAACTCTGCACAGCCAGCACGTTGAGAGATTGCATTAATATCGTCAATAAAGTGAGCATACACTTCACTTTTATCACCTAATAATTCAGAAACCAGTGCGCATTGGTGATCTTTTAGTAACGCAATTACCTCACCAACACCTTTATGATCTTGATTGTGATAACACGACCACAAGCGCACAAGCGTATCGGTCGTTTTACCTGCAGCAGATACAACTATGGCATCGCCATACGCTAGTTGCTGACAAATATTGGCAACTGCATGGTAGCGCTTGGCACTGCTTAGGCTTGACCCACCAAATTTATATACTTGTTTTGTCATTTAAGTAATCACCACAATGCAGGTCGTGCAGCGCAGCATTGAGTGCTTTTTTCTCCACCAGCAGCGACGTCTTTGTTAATTGTTTTTGCGAATGCTTGTTCAAGATCTGCGATTAAATCTTCAACATCTTCAATACCAACAGAAATACGAATTAACGTATCGTTAACGCCTGCTTTAATTCGTGCTTCAGGCGCCATGCCGGCGTGTGTCATGGTAGCTGGGTGACAAATTAAGCTCTCTACACCACCAAGTGATTCAGCGAGGCTAAACTGTTCTACACTGGTTAAAAATTTAGCCGTATCTTCAATTGTGCCTTTAATACTAAAGCTCACCATGCCACCAAAACCTTTTTGCTGTGCTTTTGCTAAGTCATGTTGTGGATGATTTTTAAGACCTGGGTAATAAACTTTCTCTACATGCTCACAGGTTTCTAAGTAACGTGCGATGGCAAATGCGTTTTCTTGGTGCTGTTTAATACGCACATTTAAAGTACGAATACCACGCAGCGTTAAATACGCATCAAATGGCGCACCTGTAATGCCAATATTATTTGCCCACCAAGCAAGCTCTTCACCTAACTCCGCAGTGCGGGTAATAACCACGCCACCGACAACATCTGAGTGGCCATTGATGTATTTTGTGGTTGAGTGGATAACAATATCTACACCAAATGAAATTGGGTTTTGTAATGCTGGAGATAAAAACGTGTTGTCAGCTCCTACTAACGCCCCTACGGAGTGAGAAACTTCCACTACTTTAGCAATGTCAGTTAAACGTAAAACTGGGTTACTTGGCGTTTCAATCCACACTAGCTTAGGTTTAATTGCTTTAATCTGCTCGTAGCAAGACGCTTGTGTAAAGTCGACAACCGCTACTTTTAATAAACCGCGTTTTTCCAAGCTCGTGAATAAACGGTAACTACCGCCATAGCAATCATGAGGAATTAAAATAGTATCTTCTGGTGTTAAGATTTGTGTGCATAAGTGAACAGCAGCCATACCTGTTGCAGTTACAATACCCTTTTCACCGCCTTCTAGCTTAGCAAGCGTATCAGCCAAAATATCACGATTAGGATTGCCGCTACGGCCATAATCATAATCACGCTTTTTATCAAAATCGGCGAACGAATAAGTCGTCGATAAATATAACGGTGGAACAACCGCACCATGATGCTTATCTGCGGTAATGCCATTGCGAACAGCAAGGGTTGTTTGTTTGTTCTGCTTCATAACTCTGCCACTTAGATGTTTAGACGTCTAAAAGGTTAAACCACCAAACAATGGAAGTCAAAACTTTTACACGTCTATATAGCCAAATAAATGATATTTGACTATATATTTTAAAACGATAAAATTTTGCCTCTTAATATACAGGCTATCGTCAAAATTAAATCGTAACAGATATAGGCTAGTACACTTTATGGCAACTGAATGGAACGGTGAATATATTCACCCATATGCAGAACACGGTAAAAAATCAGAACAAGTGAAAAAAATTACCGTATCTATCCCACTTAACGTATTGAAAGTACTGACAGACGAGCGCACTCGTAGACAAGTAAATAACTTACGTCATGCAACCAATAGCGAACTACTGTGTGAAGCATTTTTGCATGCGTTTACTGGTCAGCCATTGCCTGACGATGAAGATCTGAGAAAAGATAACCCTGAGCATATTCCGCAAAGGGTAAAAGAAATTCTTGCTGAACGCGGCTTACCGGTTCCAGAGCTTGAAGATGAATAAAAAAAACCTCAGCAATTGCTGAGGTTTTTTTTTGCTTTTAATCAAGTTAAAGCATGTAGTTTTCTGGTATTTCAATCTGCGCAACGCCTGACTCAACCGCGGCTTCTGCAACAGCACGCGCTACACGCGGAAGTAAACGTGGGTCCATTGGCTTAGGAATGATGTAATCTTTACCAAATTCAAGATTTGATTCACCAGACGCTGACAATACCTCTTGCGGTACTGGCTCTTTAGCAATTTCGCGAATCGCATTTACCGCCGCAATTTTCATTTCGTCATTAATCGCTGTTGCGCGCACATCAAGCGCACCACGGAAAATAAACGGGAAGCATAATACGTTATTAACTTGGTTAGGGTAATCTGAACGACCTGTAGCCATAATTAAATCATTGCGCGCAGCATTCGCCACTTCCGGTTTAATTTCAGGATCAGGGTTAGAACACGCAAATACCACTGGCTTATCTGCCATTAATTTTAGATCTTCAGGAGCAAGTAAGTCAGGACCTGAAACACCCACAAATACGTCAGCTTCTTCAATAACATCTTGTAAGGTGCGCTTATCTGTATTATTCGCAAACAACATTTTGTATTCATTTAGGTCATCACGACGCGTATGAATAACCCCTTTTCGATCAAGCATGTAAATGTGCTCACGTTGTGCACCACATTTAATTAATAGCTCCATACACGCAATTGCTGCTGCACCTGCACCTAAACATACAATTAATGCATCTTTTAACTTTTTACCTTGGATCTCTAACGCATTCAGCATGCCCGCCGCGGTTACAATCGCGGTACCGTGTTGGTCATCATGAAATACTGGCACACTACAACGTTCAATAAGCGCTTTTTCAATTTCAAAACACTCTGGCGCTTTAATATCTTCCAGGTTAATACCACCAAAAGTATCTGCAATATTTTCTACAGTATTAATAAAGTCTTCGGTAGTACGGTGCTTAACTTCAATATCAATTGAATCTAAACCAGCAAAACGCTTAAATAATAACGCCTTGCCTTCCATAACTGGTTTTGATGCAAGCGGTCCTAAATTACCTAAACCTAAAATTGCAGTACCGTTTGAGATAACAGCGACCATATTACCCTTTGCAGTATATTTATATGCATTGTTCGGATCTGCTGCGATCTCACGAACCGGTTCAGCAACACCAGGACTATAAGCTAATGCAAGATCATTAACTGTCTCTGCTGGTTTGGTTAATTCGATGCTGATTTTTCCAGGAACGGGTTCAGAATGGTATTGTAGCGCTTTTTCTCTTATGTCAGACATGCGTGCCTTATCCTACGATGTTAAAAGTGAGAGATACTGGTTTAATAGTACGGCATTTAGAGTAAATAGAAGTTAAATGCGGTTATATCTTAACCTAAGACCATAGTTGAATTTACAACAATAGGCTTGTGGATATTTTCTGCTAAATCATTACCAGATTGAAGTTAATTCAGATCCGACCAGATTCACAGCCATCTATTTTTTACACTCGACAGATACTATTTTGCCAACAGATAGTAAAAATAATGAATATTGAAGCTATCTATAATCCAGTATATAGCCATCTATTTAGAATAAAAAGACATAGAAAAACCATATAACATGACAAAAATTCATATTAAATTTTAGATACAAAAAAAAGCACCCTTAGGTGCTTTTTTGAAAGAACTAAAATAGCTCTTATTTTTTGCTTGAAAGCGCGCCAAAACGCTTGTTGAAGCGATCAACACGACCACCTGTATCAAGCACTTTTTGCTTACCAGTGTAGAACGGGTGACACTCTGAACAAACATCTAAGTGAATGTCTTTACAAAGAGTTGAACGCGTTTCGAATTTGTTACCACAAGAACAAGTAGCATTGATTGCTTCGTACTTAGGGTGGATACCTTCTTTCATAGTAAACCTCTAATTAGGCCGCATCGCTCTCCAAACCCGAAGTCTGGCACCATACGTTGTTAAACAAAAATATATAGGGCGCGAATTCTAGCCAACTAACATGCCAATAGCAAGATCTTTAACCATCTTCAGATAAATTTTGTTTAACACTAGCCGCAAACACAATGCCATGATTTAATTTCCACAAATACGCTCTAAAAATAAAAGTTGAATGACTACGCCTGTTGTTGCAGAAATTGCCTTAAATGTACCGCTTTACCGTAACTTTGATTACCTCGTTGAACCTCAGTTTCAAACTCATATTGCGGTGGGTTGTCGTGTTGCAGTTCAATTTGGTCGTCAGCAACTTGTCGGCATTGTTGTTGCGTTAAAATCAAATAGTGAATTTCTCGATAAATTAAAACCTATTTCACGTTTAATTGATAACAACGCGATTATTGATCGCCATATGATCAGCCTTATCGAATTTGCGAGTCATTATTACCAAAACCCGCTTGGAGAGTGCTACCAAGTTGCACTACCAACTTTGTTAAACAAAGGCGAAGCAGTTGATAAGTCTGCAGTGCCTATCATTAAACTGATCGATGAAAATACATCAGTGAATGGTAAAAAACAGCGCCAACTAATCGAGCATTTAGTTGATTCGGGCAGTACGCCAGTTACCGAATTGAGTGCGCTCGGGTTTAGTAGTGCAACCGTTAAATCACTGCTGGAAAAAGCGATTATTGAGAAAACGGTTGAATACAATCGTGATTGGCAATCAAAACCTCTCGCAATCGACGATAAACCCAAACTTAAGCGTGAACAAGCCATTGCACTTGCAGCAATTAATCAAGCTACAGGCTATACCTGCTATTTGCTTGAAGGTGTAACTGGTAGCGGAAAAACAGAAGTTTATCTACAAGCTTTGGAAAAGCCATTGCAACAAGGTAAACAAGCGTTAGTACTGGTACCCGAAATTGGCTTAACGCCACAAACCGTCAACCGCTTTCGCAGACGCTTTCCTAATGTGCCTATTATGCTTTGGCACTCTGCAATGACGGATAATGAACGCCTATCAACTTGGCGTGCAGCACAAACTCAAAGCGCTGCCATTGTAATTGGCACCCGCTCTAGTGTGTTTTTACCATTTGCCAAACTCGCGATGATTATTGTTGATGAAGAGCACGACTTGTCATTTAAACAGCAAGATTCACTGCGCTACCACGCCCGTGATTTAGCTTGCTTTCGCGCTGCTAAACTAGCGATTCCATTAATCTTGGGCAGTGCAACACCGTCGCTTGAAACGATTCATAATGCCACAAATCATAAGTACCAACTGCTTACATTAACTGAGCGAGCACAAACACAAAGCGATAATCAGTATGTGCTACTTGATATGCGAGGGCAGCATCAACAGTCAGGTCTTGCACTTGCAACGCTTGATTACATCAAAAAAGAGCTTACGAAAGGTAAGCAAGTTATGGTGTTTTTAAATCGCAGAGGTTTTTCGCCTAGTCTTATTTGCCACGAATGTGGCTGGTTAAGTCAATGCCAACGCTGTAGCGCCAATGCCACCTATCACAAACATATTCGCAATTTAATTTGCCATCATTGCGGAGCGCAAGAGCATGTGCCAACACAATGTCCAAGTTGCGGTAGTACGCAAATTATCCCCGCAGGACAAGGTACAGAACAAGTTGCTGAGTTTTTAGCTGAAAGCTTTCCCGACACCCCAATCACCCGAGTTGACCGCGATTCAACCCGTAAAAAAGGCAGTTTAGAAAGCGCACTGCACGACATAAACAAAGGCGAACCGCGGATTTTAATTGGCACCCAAATGCTTGCTAAAGGACATCATTTTAGTGAGGTGTCGCTAGTCGTCATTATGGACGTAGATAGCGGACTCTACTCTTACGATTTTCGCGCTACAGAGCACCTAGCCCAATTAATTACCCAAGTTTCAGGTCGCGCAGGGCGTAGCGGTGAAGCCGGCACGGTATTACTCCAAACACATTTTCCAGAACATCCGCTATTACAAGACCTAATCAATAATGGCTACCAAGACTTCTCCCGTTATGCTTTGCGTGAACGTGAAGAAACCTTGCTACCCCCCTACACTAGTCTTGCAATCATTCGTTGCGAATCGCACAAGCTAAACGACATTAATAATTTTTTGTACGACCTTATTCCAGAACAACTGCCTTCTGGTATACAATTGCTCGGACCTGTTCCTGCAGCACTTGAGCGCATTGCAGGCAAATACCGCTACCAGCTCCATATTCAAGGTAATGAGCGCAAAAAATTGCACTTATACCTACATCAACTTGTTAGCTACATAAGTCAAAGTAAGCTAGCAACAAAGGTCCGCTGGAGTATCGATATCGACCCAGTTTCAATGGCATAAGAAAATAGTAAACAATGGCCCAAAGAGATTACGTAAATAAAAAACGTGCCCCTAAAAAAACAGCCCCAAGCAAACGCCCTTTTCCTGTTGCTGCGTTAGTAGCCGCGGTTGTTTTAGTGTCGGCCGGTATTTATGGCTTGTACTTTATTACCACTAATAGCGATGTAAAAGCATCGCAGCAAAAAGTTGCCAAAGAACAAACAAAATCACCTAAGCCTAAGCCGAAAAAGCCCGATTTCATTGAAGAAATTGAGAATGCCAACATTGAAGTTGAAGTTACAGAGCAAGAGCAAAAAGGCCCCTACTATATGCAATGTGCATCGCTACGCAATCGTGATGATGCGGAAGCGCTAAAAGCACAAATTGCATTTAAGACCGGCCTCATTGCCGATGTAGACCGTACAGAAGGCAAAAATGGCGTATGGTATCGCGTAAAAATAGAACCATTTGCCACCAAGCGTCTTGCTGAAAGTGCGAACAACCAAATTAAACGTGCGCGCATTTCTCGCTGTCGCATTTATTTAATGCCTAAGTAACACAACTAACACAAATTCAAGCTTGGTAGCTTTGTTTTGCTACCAAGTTCCCCCGCCAAGCCTTGAAATCCTTTGTTTACTCCCCATATCAATAACAATTGAAATTAACAGATTAAACCTAAGGTTTATTTATGACTACGATAGTTTCTGTGCGCCGCGAAGGCAAAGTAGTGATTGGCGGTGATGGCCAAGTTTCACTGGGCAACACAGTAATGAAAGGCAATGCAAAAAAAGTGCGTCGTCTTTATAACGGCAAAGTACTTGCCGGATTTGCGGGCGGTACAGCCGACGCTTTTACACTATTTGAACGTTTTGAAACCAAACTCGAAATGCATCAGGGCCACTTAACCAAAGCGGCTGTTGAAATGGCTAAAGATTGGCGCACCGACCGCGCATTGAGAAAGCTCGAAGCGCTACTAGCCGTCGCAGATGAAACTGCATCACTTATTATCACAGGTAATGGCGATGTAGTGCAGCCTGAGCACGATCTCATCGCTATTGGCAGTGGCGGCAACTTCGCCCAAGCATCAGCAACTGCATTACTTGAAAACACCGATTTAAGTGCGCGCGAAATTGTAGAAAAAAGCCTAAAAATTGCAGGTGATATCTGCGTTTTCACTAATAACTTCCAAACCATTGAAGAGCTGGGGTAATTAAATATGTCTGCAATGACACCAAGAGAAATTGTACATGAGTTAGACCAGCACATCATTGGTCAAAACAAAGCTAAAAAAGCCGTTGCGATTGCCCTTCGTAACCGCTGGCGTCGTATGCAACTTGACGAAGCTCTGCGCAGTGAAGTTACGCCAAAGAACATTTTAATGATTGGCCCAACGGGTGTAGGTAAAACTGAAATAGCACGCCGTTTAGCAAAACTAGCTAATGCGCCATTTATTAAAGTTGAAGCAACGAAATTCACTGAAGTAGGTTACGTTGGTAAAGAAGTTGAAACCATCATTCGCGATCTTGCTGATATTGCAGTGAAGATGACACGTGAACAGCAAACCGAAAAGTACAAGTTCAGAGCAGAAGAAGCTGCAGAAGAGCGCATTTTAGATGCCTTATTGCCACCAGCAAAAGACGCATGGGGCCAAGCGCAAGAGTCTGAAAATAATACAACACGTCAAGCATTTCGCAAGAAATTACGTGAAGGTCAATTAGACGATAAAGAAATCGAAATTGATGTTTCTCAAGCACCTGTTGGCGTTGAAATTATGGCACCTCCAGGCATGGAAGAGATGACTAATCAGCTACAAAGCATGTTCCAAAACATGGGTGGCGATAAAAAGTCTAAGCGTAAACTAAAAATTAAGGACGCGTTTAAGCTACTTACGGAAGAAGAAGCTGCAACGCTAGTAAACCCTGAAGAGCTAAAAGAGCAAGCGATCAATGCCGTTGAGCAAAATGGTATTGTGTTTATTGATGAAATAGACAAAATCTGTAAGCGCGGTGAATCATCAGGTCCAGATGTAAGCCGTGAAGGTGTGCAGCGCGACTTACTGCCACTTGTTGAAGGTTCAACAGTAAATACTAAACACGGCATGGTTAAAACTGACCACATCCTCTTTATTGCATCAGGTGCGTTCCAAATGGCAAAACCGTCGGATCTAATTCCTGAACTACAAGGTCGTTTACCAATTCGCGTTGAACTAGAAGCGCTTACCTCATCTGATTTCGAACGAATTCTAACTGAACCTCACGCATCGCTTACAGAGCAATATCAAGCGTTAATGGGTACTGAAGGTGTTAACGTTGAGTTCCGTGACGACTCAATCACTAAGATTGCAGAAGCTGCATGGCAAGTAAATGAAAAAACCGAAAACATCGGTGCACGTCGATTACACACAGTTATGGAACGACTAATGGAAGAAATTTCATATGATGCGAGCGAAAAATCAGGTGAAAGCCTGATTGTAGATGCAGCCTACGTTGAGCGTTTCTTAGGTGAATTAGTTAAAGATGAAGATTTAAGTCGTTTTATCTTATAATTTGACTCGTCTTTTATAACAATAGAAAAGGCGCTTATTGGCGCCTTTTTATTTGGGTATTTTATGTTAGTTTCTAAATTACATTATCATCGTGTTTCAAACTTGCTTGATGTGCATTTTGACGGGCAAAGTCAGCATACTTTTACACCTGAGTTTTTGCGCGTTCATTCGCCTTCTGCAGAGGTGCAAGGCCATGGCAAAGCGATTTTAGTAACCAACAAAAAAGACGTTGCAATACAGGCGATAGAGCAAGTAGGTCATTATGCTGTACGTATTATCTTTAATGATGGCCATAATACCGGGCTTTACAGTTGGGACTATCTGTTTCACTTAGCTCAAAATCATGATTCGCTGTGGCAAACATACTTAGCCAACTTAAAACAAAGCAAAGCGTCTCGCGACGCCTTGATCCCAATAAAAATTACACATTAAATTTTTCAATTGCTCGGTGCAGTACTTCAGCCTGAGTTGACACTTCTTCACTGGTTTGCGCATTAGTTTGCGCATGTGTAGCCGCTTGCTCCGCAATATCACGAATTTTAATAACATTTTTATTCACTTCAGACGCCACCTGATTTTGCTCATCAATTGCCGTGGCTATTTGCGTACTCATATCCATAATGGTTTGTACATCTTCACTAATTGAATAGAGCAAGGTCCCCGCTTGTACCGCTTGCTCTGAACTTGAGCTCCCCTGAGTTTTACAGCGCTCCATTACACTTACAACCTCTTGCGTGCGCTGTTGTAATGTCGAAATAATACTTTCGATTTCTTGTGTTGAATCTTGTGTTCTTTGTGCCAGCGAGCGTACTTCATCAGCAACTACCGCAAAGCCGCGCCCTTGCTCACCCGCGCGCGCCGCCTCAATCGCCGCATTAAGTGCAAGTAAGTTAGTTTGTTCAGCGATACCACGAATAACATCAAGCACAGAGCCAATAGTTACCGCATCTTGCTCTAGTTGAGTTACTACATCAGATGCATGCGTAAGTGAGTTAGTAAGCTCTGAGATACGTGCTACTGTAGAATCAACTTCTTGTTTACCTTGCATTGCACTTTCATTGGTCGATTCTGCTTTTTTAGCTGCAGCCTCAGTATTGTGTGAAATATCTTGAATGGTTGCCTGCATCTCAGTCGCGGCAGTAGCCACCATATCCGCTTCATGTAACTGTTCTCGCATGCCATCACTGGTTTCAGCAGTGGTATTGGCAAGGTTTTCTGTTGCAGAGTTTAAAATACCAAGTGCTTGCTTAACTTCAAAAATTAAGTTCTTAAAGTCATTAATAAAGGAATCGAAATCGCCTGTCATACGCGCAATTTCATCTTGACCAGCGCTTTGTACACTGCGCGTTAAGTCATTGGTGCTACGTATTGTATGAATTATGTCGCAAACCTTATTTACAGGTAAAATAATCGACCGGCTGGTCATGTAAACTAAGGTCATTACAACCACTGTCGATAGTACAAAAATAATGATTGCTACTGTTGAAGTAAAATCGGCACTTTGCTCAATTGCCTCTTTTGTTTCAGCTGTCATTCGGTCAACCAAGACGTCGCTTTTCGCGACACTAGCAGCCATTTTCCCCAAAGCTCCTGACTCTAAGTCCAGGCCCAGTGCCTCCTGTGCTGATACCAATGCCGAGAATTCTCGTTGATAAGTGTCAAGCAATGTTAGTAATTCAGAGCGATAACTCGAATCGAAATCAGCCTGCTGAATATTACTTTTAAAAACGTTTATATTGTTGTTAAAGCGCGTTAAGTATTTCTTATCGAGACGCAACATAAAGTCTTTTTCATTGCGACGTAACTGCAGCATATCGGCAAGTAACTGATAGTTGTTTTGTTTTTTTAGCAAGGTCTCTACCTGATGAACTGCGGCTCTTAAATTACCGTAGGCTGCATCTTTCGGGTGCAAACCAATACGCCTCTGTAGTGCAACTACCTCGTTAAAATCGGCATTATATTGATCGATTATGCCGTTCAAACCAGCTAGCGTTTTGGTTGATATATCAAGTTCTTGCAGAAGCTCGTTTAAGTTACTTGATTTATTTTTCAGTAACTTAAACTCATTATCGAACAACTCTAACGAATCGACATTTTTATAAAATAGAAAATTCTTTTCATGTTTGCGTAAAACACCTTCATGAATAGCCAGTTCTTCTGTTAACTGAATCGCTGTATTCAGTTTAAGCATCACTGACGCTTCATAGAGAATCACTAGCAGCAATATAAACATTGCTGCACCCACAAAAAAAGCATTTAACTGTAGCCGAGCTTTAATTGTTAAGCGTTGTAGCAGCTCCATATAAACCTCTGTTTCATATAATTTTTAGAAAGCTTATAAAAGTATAGATGCTATATAAAATTGTGCTAAAAGTAGATTAGCTTGCAAACGTAGGAAGCTGAATGTTTTGCCATAAGTTATCTGACAAGGCTTTCACATCACTTGCACCCGCTGCTATCCAGTCGGTTAACGGGCTAGGATCGCTTGGAAAGTTAATCGCCTGTTTGTTGTTAACCGAGAGCCAATCATCCACTACATCGGCATTTAAGCAAGACATACTAGTAGCAAGCCCAGCATTAACTAAGGTAAATGCATTTGACGCTTGCTCAAATTGGCCATCGAGCGGTTTTAGCAGTAACTTTTTACCATAACGCAGCGCTTCACTTGATAACTCAAAACCCGCGTTACCTATCGTGCCAGAAGCAGAAACCAAATCATTTAAAAAACCAACTCGACACGGTGAGCGCAAATGAATGTGGTGATTAATGCTTTTATTACTTAACTGCGGGTGATAGCAATAAAATTCGTATTCAGGAAAATGCTGTAATAACGCAATGATCTTCTTAGGATCCTCAAAAGGTAAATAAACTAAGATCTTATTTTCAATAAAGTTGTCTTTTTGCCAGCTTTTAACTGGCTCGATAAATGGCGGAATAATATTTTGATGATACGGAAACCAGTGAACGCCCAAATAACAATTAGCAGGTGCAAACAACTTTAAACCCAAACGCGTTAACAAGGTCGCCCCTTGCGACGGTACTTTATTTGATAAAAAAGAGGCTTGGTGACTAATGCCTATGCAAGGTACTTTAGCAAGTTTCGCTGCCCACGCTGAGATGGGCTCAAAATCATTAATAACTAAGTCATAGCCCGATAAATCAAATTTTTTAACGTCGTGAATAAATTGACCAACGCGAATATTTTTAAGGGTTTTGAGCTTATTTACACAGCCGTTTTCGATGGCAAAAGTAAAACCTTCTCTTGTATGGTAGTCATTAAAGTCAGACATATCAAAATACTTATTTGCAGGTCGGCCGCTAAAAAAGTAATCCACTTTAATACTGCTTTTTGCGAATGACTTGGCCATTGCCCGAGCGCGTGTAATATGCCCATTACCAGTACCTTGAATGCCATATAAAATTTTCATAATGAAGCTCCGAAAATACCTACAAACGCAAATCCTGTACCCAATATAGCACCAACGATAATATCGCATGGATAGTGCACACCAAGCATTACGCGAGACAATGAAATGGCAACTGCCAACAACAATACGTAACTAAACTCAGGAAAATACCAAGTAATAACACAGGCAAACAGCCATGCAGCGGAGCTATGTCCTGATGGCAAACTAAAACGGTCACTTGGCACCACAAAACCTTCGACAATCGACTGGCTGGGCCTTTCACGCTTTAAGGTGTTTTTCAAAAAGAAGTAAACAGGTCGCTCTACTGAAAACCCTAAAACTAAAGCAAATAAAGCTAACTTGCTGGTTTCAGTATCAATCAAGTAGCATGCAGCCCCAACAAGTAAATACAAAAAGCCATCTCCCAATTTTGACACCGCTTTTATGACGTATAACCTGCGTTTAGACGCTTGGTGATTAAACAATTTAAAAAATGCTTTTCGGTCTAACTGTGAAATGGTTTGCATAGCAATTCTCGATTGCAAGGAGTTAGTTTGACTTTAGATTCGCTACGTAACAATCAGGTGACAGTTTCACGTAATTAAGATGGTAATTTGATGACCTATTTATGACAGCCAATAAAAGAGGTTATTTGTCGGAAGTTATATCCAGTTTAGTTCATGGCGAGCCATTTACAGAAACCTAAACATCAATAACTTAAAACACTGGCGACAACCCACAATAAAACCTAACGAACATAGCTAAATCATTTACAAAACCATACGAGATCAATTGTATTAATCATGCTGCAGGGTATACTGAGAAAACTATTTAAGCCCTTGGAGCTAATATGGAAATCAATACATCAGACCTGTGTGATCAGTTTGCTGATAGCATCGACGTACTAGAACCTTTGTTTGTTAATTTTGCTGGCGCAACTGCTTTCGCTGGTCAAATTACCACAATAAAATGTTTTGAGAACAATCAACTTATCCGAGAGACTTTGTCACAGGATGGTTCAGGCAAAGTACTGTTAATCGATGGAGGCGGCTCTACGCGCCGCGCATTAATTGATATTGAACTTGCTGAACTTGCACTTGATAACAACTGGGAAGGATTGGTTGTTTACGGCAGTGTTCGCCATGTTAGCGACCTTGAAGAACTTGATATTGGTATTCAAGCGGTGGCATCAATTCCAGTAGCGGCCGACAGCGAAGGTTATGGCGAGTTAGGTGCCCCGGTTAATTTTGCAGGTGTGTCTTTCTTTGAAGGAGATTACATCTATGCCGATAGCACGGGCATCATTCTTTCTGCTGAAGAGTTGTCGATTGATTTAGACGAAGATGAATAAGCTAAAGATATATACCGATCAAAGCATTGCTGATTTATGTCAAGCGCGCGCAGGTGAGCAGCGCGTTTGGCAAAGTATTTCGTTTATTAATCAGCAACAGTCAATTGAAAATGCACTCGCCGATGCATCTGCCTATGGTATTAAGTACGTTCTGGTTGGTATTCCGGAAGATATTGGTCCTCGCGCCAATTTAGGTAATGGTGGTGCCGAACTTGGCTGGCAGGCCTTCCTGAGCAAGTTTTTAAACTTGCAAGCAAACCAATTTATTGCCAGCAATAAAGTACTGTTACTGGGTGAAGTCGATTGTGCCGATATTATGAAACGCGGCAAAGGGCTAAGTAACAAAGTACCAGCCGAACTCGATACACTGCGCACACTGTGCGGTGAAATTGATGATATCGCTAGTCCAGTATTACAAATGATTTTTGATGCGGGATTAGAGCCAATCGTGATAGGTGGGGGACATAACAATTGCTACCCTATTATCAAGGCACTAAGTGAAAGTACGCAACAAGCCTGTTGCGCCATAAACTTAGACCCTCATGCTGACTTTAGAGCCACAGAAGGCAGACATAGTGGCAACGGCTTTAGTTATGCACATCAGCAAAACTACTTACGTGATTATCACGTAATTGCTATGCACGAGTTAAAGAACAATCAAGCCATCATTGACCGTATGCATGATGCTGGGTTTTCTTACGATTCTTATCAAGCAATTAAGGTAAGACAAGAGCTTAGCCTGAACGAAGCAAATAAAGCCGCACTTGCACGAATGCAAGGCTATCAATTACCTATGGGAATAGAGGTCGATGTTGATAGCATTTCTTATATGCCTGTCAGTGCCTTTACCAATTGTGGTTTAGCAGTGTATGAAGCTGAGCAATTTGTTTATCAATTAGCACTAAACCCATACACCCGCTACTTGCACCTTTGTGAGGCTGCACCAAGCGAGCATGCTAATGGTGTAAACCAGGGTATGAATGAGGCCGGACAAATCTTAGCAGCACTTGTTGCCAGCTATTTAAGTGGTCGCGAAGCTTAACTAGCTGGCAATACAGGTTTACAAATAAAATGAGCGCCTAATAAGGGCGCTCACCGTTGGCAAGACGTTTTTGCCACTGCTTTAACCATCCCAACAAGCCTACATTCGGTAATGGTCTTGAGAATAAATAACCTTGCGCCGCATGACACTTCATACTACTGATATAGGTATATTGAGTTTCAGATTCGATACCCTCACACACCACCTTAATACCTAAGCTATTACTCATATCAATAATGCCGCTTAACAGGCTACGCGTATTTACATTTTCAGTTAGCTCTTTAACGATTGAACCATCAACTTTGACATAATTTAACGCAAGACGAGGCAACCTAGATAATTGTAATGGCTCAATACCTAAATCGTCTAAACACACCGCAATGTTGTTTTCTTTAAGGCGTCGTAAAATAGATTCACCAAAATCAGGCAACCCCATAAACACATTCACCGGCGCTTCGATAATAATATCGCCTTCGGTTAACCTGTGCTCTACCAACACATCAGCTAGGTGATCAATAAACTCATCTTGCAGCAATTCTTTACCAAATAAATTAACGCTTATCGGTACATTAATTTCTTCAAGCTTAATTGCTAACGCCAATTCAGCCGCTTTCTCTGACACCCAACGTGCAATCGGTAAGGTTAATCCTGCGGCACTAATTTCATCAATAAAGTGTTTTGCCTCTAAAGTACCAAATTTTGTATGATGCCAACGCAACAGCAACTCGATAAACAAAATTTGGTTTGTTTCGATATCAACAACCGGATGGAAATAAAGCTGAAAATCTTTATCAAAATCAAGCACTGATAAATCAGATAGTAGCTGTCTACGTTTGTCTGCTCGCTCTGCAATCTCTTTTTGAAAGGTAATTAACCAATCTATTTCTGACGTAAACTCGATTGCTAAATGCGCTTGCGCAAGTAACTGCTGTGCTGTTAATTGTTTTTTGTCTTCAACAATTGCAGCTCGTAAAGAAAGCTCTGAATCGATATTGTCAACTTGCGTAGGTTTGTGCACTACGTCGTATATACGGTGAATTAAACGCTGATGAAGGTGCGCTTCAACACTGGTATCAACGGCAAAGGCAAAATCAACCCCACCTAAATAACAAAGCTGCACGTCTTCATTAAATAACGATAACGACAGTACATCACCAGTTTTTAATTCATCGTTAATTTTTTTGCCGAGCTTAGCAATTAATAAATCACCAAAATCATGGCCCACCATACGATTAATTTGACCCAATCCCTCAAGCTTAATTAAAACCAAAACACGGTTGAGTGATTGAACTTGCCAATTGTCATAGCCATTTAGAAATAAGCTGCGCTCAAGTAGCAACTGTTTGTCGTTATGCGCCTCATTGGTGTGCAATTGCGAAGACAAGGCAATTCTAAGGCGCTTTTCACGTCTAAAGTAGGTGTCAAGGTTGGCAAAAATATAGTGAAATACAACTGCAACAGGTGGCCAAGCGCCACTTAAGTAATCTGTAAAAAAAGCGACTGAAAAGCCAAGGAATAGCAATAAACTAACAACGTTTAGCCATAGCGCCATACGCTGTGCTTTTTTTTGCTGCGAAAAGTAGCATTCTGCTAGCAAAATCAAGGCGCAAATAATAATAGCAACAAGATTATGAGTTGAAAGAAATGCCAATGTTGCCACACCAAGCAAAATATCCAACACACGATTCACTGCATTGCCTGCTTGCAAAATCGCTAGCAACCAGCTCACAAGCAACATCCCAGCAACTAAACTAGGAAATGTAAACATGCTCGTTTCTGTTGCTGCAAACAGTGAAAACGAACTAAGCGTTAAACCACCCGCTGCTATTACTTTTTTCATACGCCTCTCACAGGAAATAGCTCCCTACTTTAATTGCTGACCATCTTTCCATAGTCCCTTCAAAGGGTTGACGCCATATTGATACGATAACTGCGCCGGAGAATCAATATCCCAGAGCACAAAATCAGCGTTTAGTCCTACTTTAATTACGCCTCGGTCCGTTAACCCCAGCGCGCGAGCTGCATTTACCGTAACGCCTGCAAGTGATTCCGCAGGAGTCAATCTAAATAATGTACATGCCATGTTAAGCATTAATTGTACCGAGCAAATGGGTGACGTACCAGGGTTGAAATCGGTAGCAATAGCCATAGCTACTTTATGTTTACGCAGCAGCTCAATAGGTGGTAATTGTGTCTCACGTAAAAAGTAAAAAGCACCTGGTAGCAGCACTGCTACGGTATTAGCCTGCGCCATTGCAACAACACCTGCTTCATCAAGAAACTCAATATGATCAGCCGATAACCCGTTATATTCAGCAACCAATTGAGCACCTTTCAAATTTGAAAGCTGTTCCGCATGAAGTTTTACAGGAAGATTATGCTTTTTCGCTGCATCAAATACACGGCGAGTTTGTTCGTTTGAAAAACCAACCCCCTCACAAAACGCATCTACAGCATCAGCTAAGTTAAGCTCAGCCACTTTTGGCATCATTTCATCACATACTAAGGTAATGTAATCATCAGCTTTGTCTTTATATTCTGGCGGTAATGCGTGCGCACCAAGAAACGTTTTTTGTACATCAATTGGGTGGTGTTGATTCAGTTGCTCTGCGACTTCGAGCATTTTAATTTCACTGTCTAGATCTAAACCGTAACCTGACTTAATTTCAACTGTAGTAACACCTTCGTTCAACAATGTATTTAAACGATCTTTTGCGCTAACAAATAGCGATTCATGATCAGCCTCTCGTGTCGCTTTTACGGTTGAGATAATACCGCCGCCTTGCGCTGCAATCTCCTCATAGCTTGCACCGTTTAAACGCATTTCAAATTCGTTAGCACGATTGCCAGCACATACAATATGAGTGTGGCAATCAATCAAGCTTGGCGTAATCCATTTACCATGACCATTTACTACAGGAGTTTGCAAGCTATCAAACTCAGGAAAATCCGCTGCATTACCACACCAAGCAATTTTGCCATTTTTAATACCCAAAGCAGCATTTAACACCGTGCCATAGGTATCGTCTATTGCGCTGTCCATGGTTGCAATATGAACATTGGTGATCACTAAATCAAAACTCTGCTTCGCTGCCGCATTTACATCATTGGCTGTCATAACTAACTCAAATTACATCTATTCTTAAAAATGAAAGTCTACCAAGAAGACTTGTATATACAATACAATTATGCCATCTTCATTGTATCTTTTATCAACTATAGCTTGATTACTCGTTAATGCTTAGGTAAAAGGCTTAAAACAATTGAATAATCAACAACACTGTTACTATGGCACAACCTAAATTCGCGCAAATAAAACAATACATCATTGGCAAGATAAAATCTGGCGAATGGGCTGAGAACAGTCGAGTTGCCTCAGAAAATGAACTCGCCGAACAATTTAGTGTAAGCCGCATGACAGCAAGGCGCGCACTTAGTGAGTTAACAGACGCTGGTATTCTAAGCCGCACACAAGGATTAGGTACTTTTGTCGCAAGTTTTAAATCACAATCTAACTTGCTGGAAATTCGTAACATTGCCGATGAAATCAAAGAGCGTGGCAGTGAGCATAAGTGTATTCCTGAAATTTTAGAATCAATGCCCGCAATTGCACCGATCGCAATTGCTTTAGGTGTTGAGCAAGACAGCCTAGTATACCGCTCGGTGCTTGTGCACCTTGAAAACGGCGCACCAATTCAAGTCGAAGAGCGTTTTGTAAACCCAGCATTTGCGCCAGGGTATCTGCAGCAAAACTTTGAACAAGTAACGCCGCACGAATACTTATGCGAAGTGGCGCCACTTACCGAAGCGCGCCATACCGTTGAAGCAATTATGCCAAGCCCACAAATAAGCCAATGGCTATCGCTATTTAATGAAGAACCTTGCTTACAAGTTATTCGTCGCACTTGGTCGTCAAATGGTGTTGTTAGCTTTACTCGCCTTATTTCACCGGGCAGTAAATATCGCCTTGGTGGGCATTTAACATTTAAACGCTAAGTAATGCTGCGTATTTGTTAGCAGTGCTTTAGGGCCTCAAACAAGTTATCGTATTTAAACTGAAAGCCCTGCTCTACAAGTAAATCACATGAGATAATACGCTCTTCTAAATTACTTTTTTCAAAGTTCACGCCGTCAACTGCGAGTAATTTAGTAGCCTCTGCGTAAAACGCCTGCTTGGTCGGATGGTGTGGTGTCACTAAATTAACAATCGACGAAGTAAGGTTATGCGTCGCAATAAATGATAACCCCGTTACTGCATCATCTTGATGCAACATATTTACTAACGCATTAGCACTTGATGATAATGTTTTGCCACTTAAAAAACGCCCTGGGTGACGCTTTTCACCGATAAGCCCACCTAAGCGCACAATAACATAATGTAAACCACTGTCAGCCACTTGTTGTTCATTTTCTAATAGTCGCGATTGCTTTTCAGCTGATGCTTCAAACGCACTTAGCTCTGTATAAGTTTGAGCTTTAGTTGGATAAACACCGGTTGTAGAGCAAAACACAAAGCGTTTAGCCTGTTGTGCTTTAGCCAATGCTAAACTCTCAGTTAAGTACTCGGAATATGCGCGCTGAGCCTCAATAGTGCGGCCAGGAGGCATACAGAAAAACCACACAGCATGCGGCATATCAACCTCACAAATACCTTGCTCAAGGTTAAATTGCGCCCAGTTTGGCTTACTTTTAGCTTGGCGACTTGTTCTAACAACCTGCCAACCATCGGCTTCAAGACTATTAGCCAAAGGCTGCCCTAACCAACCGGCCCCCACTACAACGCCATTATTTGAATTATTAATCATTACTAGATAGAGTCTAAGAACAAAATCCGATTATATAACAATAATTTTGCGTCTGCTTACGTGGTTTTGTATCGATAAAAATTCAACTGTTTAGCCCTCAGGAAGTATAAGAATGTTAAATAATTTATCCTTGAGAAAGAAAATCCTATTACTAATTGGCGGTACGATTACTGTGCTGCTTATACTCTCAGCCTTTTATTTTGTTAGCCATATTTCAAACCTGTCACGCGCCTCCGTCGAGTCTGAGGCGAAAAGCTATTTAAAAACCGAAAAACTTAATATTGAAGGCTTTTTTTCGCAATATGGCCGCGTTGTAGAAACCTTTGTTACTAATCCACATTTAGTCGAATGGTTCGCAAATTGGACCGAGCGAGGTGCTGATTATCAAAGCTCGCAAGGATACAACACCATCAACCAAGACTTCATCAGGATTAGTGGTTCTGATAGTAATATTCTTTCCGCCTTTTTTGCCTCAGCGAATACTGGCGCTTACTTCAAAGAAAATGAGCGTACAACACAATACAATGGCGCAGAGTACTTTGCCTATAAACGCGGTTGGTGGCAAGACGCACTAAAGCATGATGGTTTATATGTTGGCCCTCTCGCAATTGATTTAACTACAGGTAACGTATCAGCCGTAGTGCAACAAACTGTTTATGACAGTAATCGAAAGCTAATTGGCGTAGGTGGAGTAGATCTAAAACTTAACAACATTGCAGAAATGATTGAACAAATACAATTTAACAATGTTGGCTATGGCTTTTTACTCGACCATGAACAGAAAGTCGTACACTTATCAAATCGCACTAAACACACCCTATCGGTGATTGAAGATGAGTCTCGTGGCATTTCAAAAGACGACTTATCAGCTCTTGAGTCACAAATGCCAAACACTACTGGTTTTACCGCACTCAACAGTCAAATGAAACAGCAAAAATCAGGGCATAGCCAAGTAACACTCAATGGTGAAACTTACTTTGTTGTATATCAACGATTAGAGCTAAGTAAACCAAGCTTGAATTGGTATTTAGGTTTGCTTGTGCCTGAAAGTTATATTAATACACCTGTAAAAGAAGCCGCATGGGCTACCACATCAAGCGTAATTATTATTCTGGCTATTATTATGGCGATGATCTTTTTCGCTACACAAATGATTGTTAAACCAATTTCAGCACTAACAGAAACCATGCAAGATATCGCTTCAGGCGAAGGGGACCTAACCAAACGCATTAGCGTTGATAGCCAAGATGAAGTTGGTCAATTAGCGCAGCATGTAAATACCTTTATCGACAAGCTACGAACATTACTCATTAATACACGCGATCAATCAATTCAACTTGATAGTGCTTCAGCGGAATTAAGCCGAGTATCTGAAGAAACTCACCAAGAAATCCTGCAAGAAAAAGACGAAGTAGATAATGTCAGCACCGCGGTAACTGAAATGGCTGCAACCGTGTTAGAAATATCACGCAATGCACAGCAAGCCAACGAAGGCACCGATTCAGTAAACCAGTTAACGAGCAAAGGTGTGACCCTCTCAAATACCGCACAACATGAAATGCAGTCACTCTCAGAGCATATTCAGAATGCCGCTGAAGTTGTGTCAGGGCTGGAGCAAGAATCGAATAATATTGGCAGCGTAGTTGATGTAATTAATAGCATCGCAGAACAAACTAACCTGCTCGCTCTTAACGCCGCCATAGAAGCAGCCAGAGCGGGTGAACAAGGTAGAGGCTTTGCGGTAGTAGCAGATGAAGTAAGAACGCTTGCTAGTCGTACCCAAGAGTCAACAGATGACATTCGTAATATGATCACTCGCTTACAGCAAATCGCAGTGCAAGCAACGCAAATGATGGAACAAGGAAAAGAGCAAGTATCACGTTCAAGTGACAAAACTCAACAAGTGCTACAAGCCTTTACCGATATTTCAACATCGGTGAGTTTAGTTCAAGATCAAAACCATCAAATTGCAACTGCAACAGAAGAGCAAACTGTCGTCGCTGAAGATATTAATAATAACTTAAGCTCAATTAACTCGTTAGTTAACAATACATCACAGCATGCTAATGAGTTAGCAAGAGAAGCACAGATATTACGGAACCTTGCTGGCAATTTAAATAAAACAGTAAACGAATTTAAATTATAAAAAGCGTGGCGGAGCGCGTTACGCGCTTCGTCATTTAGTCCAATTTACCAAGATACTTTTCCACAACCTTACGGTAACCGTCATCAAGCAAAAATATTGCTAACTCTCGATTAAACTCATCGCGCAGTGACTTATCCGAAAACCCAGCACTCGCATTTACCGATGGGATCAACGCATGCTCTTCAAATAAAGAAAGATCTCTCTGTTTATCAACAAAGCGATAAAAGTAATAGAAAATATACTTATCTAGCACGGCATAGTCATAACGCCCCTTTTTAATTAACTCGGGGATCACCTTCATGCTCGGTGATTCAAAATAGTTATTTTGCTTACTAAGCAATTCAAACTCTTTACCGAAATAACCAGGTGCACCTTGAAAAGTAATAATCGAATGACCTTTCAAATCACTCAAATACTGCGGTGTTAGTTTATTATTTTTTAATGAAAATACCGTAGGCGCGTACTTAACAATCGGATGAGAAACGTAAAACCCTTCTTCATCACTTGTCGCAAAAATAGGCGCCATCGCTACGTACGCACCAGATTTAACTAACGACTCTGCACGCCCTAATGGCACAAAATGAAACTTCACATCGTAACCAAGACGCGTTAAAACCGCTTTTACAACATCTAGGTCAATCCCACTATTTTGAGCGTCATTAATAGTATGCGGAGGCCCTTCACTGCTTAACACAACAATTTGCTGTGCAGTTAATGTAAATGAACAAACTAACAAAAGGAGTGATAGAGCTTTTAGCATACAGAATTATAAATAAATTATTATGTTAGGTTAGATGTTTAAGTATGAAGTGAAATCTTAAAAACGCAAAAAGCCCACTCATTGAGCGGGCTTTTCACTTAATTAGAAGCTTTGCGATGTTCAAGTGCCCACAGCGGTGGAGAGGCACAGGGGCGTTCGCCCTATCTTTTCTGGAGTTCAAATGCAAAAAAGCCTCAACATAATGTTGAGGCTTTCTTTAATTAGGAGCTTGGCGATGTTCTACTTTCACATGGGCGAACCCACACTATCATCGACGCTGTTTCGTTTCACTTCTGAGTTCGGCATGGGGTCAGGTGGTTCCAAAACGCTATAGTCACC